>JAQXUJ010000101.1 GCA_029219925.1 Clostridiales bacterium
AACTTCAAAAGGTCAAACGGCTTTTGTCCGGTAGCCTGACATATAGATGAATTAATCTCACGGTTTAATTCAGAGGCTATTCGCTTGATGTCATCAAAAAAGGTAATATCTCCGCTATACACCTTTATACGGTTCATCGGCTTAGCTGTTACTTCTATTTTACCCATAGTTTCGGGACGGTAGGAAACACAGGCTTTGGGTATGAAACCGCAATCCTCGGCGAAACCTTTAAAGTTTTCATTGAACACAGGCTCACTGTACTGGGTACGGGATTTGTCAATGATAGAACGCATATTGTCAAAAAGAATTTCATGCGGCACACCGCCAAGATACTTAAATGCGTGAGTAAGGCACAGTTCTACTTGCTGTAAATCTCTTGTTCCCGTCACCATACCGCCGCGGAAAAATCTCCGCGGCGGTAAGCTTTTGTGTGCGGTGAAAAAATTACTACGGAGTAACCAAAGAAAAGCGGTTTTTACAGTACATAAAAATTGTGGGATAACATGTGGTCGTAAAAATAGCAAATTTCAAAAAGTGGAGCGCAAACACCTTAAAATGGCATAAAAATTGACCGAAAGTGGGGATTAAACCTCGTTTTCGGTCAAAAAATTGGTCGAGGCGACAGGATTCGAACCTGAGGCCTCTGCGTCCCGAAAGGTCGTATTAATATTTTTTAAAGCCTTTCGGGAGCTTTTTAACCCTTTCGTCTCGAAATCACTTACTCTTTAAGCCTCTTGTCTCCCCTGTTTCCGTATGTTCCAAGCCTAACTGTGGGATGAAATGTGGTCGTAAAACCAAACGATATTATCTCCGTTATTGAAATCATACCACTGTTAAAACCGCTGTTTTATAAGGTTGTTTCAGATACGAAGATTTTTGTCGTGAATAGTATATCTCTTTTTCTGCTGAAAATCAAGTAGATAAAATTCACTACACAATAACCAATGTTATATAACATCAATATCATAATATCTCAGCAACAATTCAACCATTAGGTTATAGCTTAAAATGCCGCTTTCAACACGGTTGGATTTAATAAATGAATCGTTAAGATTCTGCGAAGCTTCCATAACCTCGCCCTCAAACTTATCCCAATAGGCATTTTCGTTTTTTAAATCTCTTATCACTCCGTCGCTGCAGTGTGCTGTCGCCTTTGCCCATAAATCCTTATCTGCGCGGTAAAGGGCGTTAATGCAGTATGTATATGCCGATAAATGTCCCGAATATTCAAAATCCGCAATTCCGCTTGTGCTGCAGGCAAGCCATGCAATAAAGTTACATTCATTTTCTTTGGCTAACCCCATAGTATGTGCTATTTCATGGGCGGCAGTATGCGGTATGCTGTACTGAGGGACATCAGTATTAACATTAGCCTCCGAAGTCCAAGGACAGTAAACACCTGTTGTGGCTGTGTAAGACCACAGGTGAGATAATGCTACGGGCTTCACCCGCCAAACGCCGGTTTTTAAGAAAGAGTATTCTTTACTGATATTATCATAACAGTTGTCTGCAAGCTTTAACAGTTCGGCTTCGGTCACCGATAATACAGCGCAACCGTTTTCGTCTTCAGACAAACTCTCCCGTGCTTTTGAGGCTTTGCCGGCAATATCACATGTTACGGTATATAAGTCCCGGGCTGTATATTCACGGTCCGGCAAGGAAAGCAATTCGCTTAAAGGAAGTCTGTAATAATTCGCTCCGTGCATTAACATAAATACCAAAAGGGCTAAATTAACACACCAAGCAGTGAAACGCACTCCTTTTTCAAACACCTTAGCCTTGTTTTGGTTTTTAACAATTCTTATTATCCAAACAGTTATAAGTGTAAGCAGTAGCGGCAATACCAAAACTACAACCAATTCGGTAAAAGAAAAAGGCAATACCGACATTATCCATTGAAGCGGAAAGCCTATTATTCTGAAAATTCCCCGCGTCATAACAAATTCGGTAAATTTTGGAAACAACGGCAGTAAAAAATACATTAACGCTGCCACACATAGCGGTATTAAGCAAAATACCCATTTGAGCCATAAAGCTTTTTGTTTCAATTTGTCACTTCCTGTTTAAGATAATTGACATCATTCCTACAAATTATAGTTCAAAAAGCATTATAATTCAAGCGAATGTTTATGCGCAAAATTTACGTCGCATTAATCAAGGAATACTAAACAAATTCTTCTGCTTTTTATGATAATAATTTGCATTCCCAACATTTGTCTCGAAAATCAAAAACCGTAGCCTTCATTACAACGATATACACATAACGTATGTCAAGCCGTCAGACAAGCTACATTGCAAGACCAATATCCCTGTTACTCTCGGTCTTCGGATGACTGTGCCAGTTCAATATATTCCTTCAGCTTTTTCTGCAATAGCGCTTTATCAATAAGTTTTAGATTATACTCAGAAACCATTGTAGGCGACAAGCTGCGGCTCAAAGCAAATTCTACGACCTCATCATCTTTACTTGCACACAGGATAACGCCGACGCTCGGATTTTCATTCTCTTTCTTAACTTCCCTGTCAAGGGCTTCAAGATACAGATTCACCTTGCCGACATATTCAGGCTTAAATTCTCCGATCTTTAATTCAAAAGCAACCAAACAGGAAAGCCCGCGATGATAGAAAAGAAGGTCGATAAAGTAATCGTGGTTTCCGACTTGTACCCTATATTCCTCACCGACAAAGGTAAAATCCTTTCCAATCTCCAAGATAAAGTTTTTTAAGTTACGGATAATCGACTTTT
>JAQXUJ010000102.1 GCA_029219925.1 Clostridiales bacterium
GACGAAACCGCCGATATTGTGAAGGCGGGCAAGGATATTATTGACGGCTGCACCTTTGACAATAACCTGCCGTGTATTGCTGAGAAGGAATGCTTTGCAATAAACAGTATCGCCGATAAGCTGATTGAGGAAATGAAGAAAAACGGCGCTTATATGATAAATTCACAGCAGGTTAAGGCACTTGAAGATGTTGTTCTGGTAACGGTACCGCCCAAAAATCCGGGAGATAAGCCAAAAAGGGTCATTAACAAGGATTGGGTAGGACGTGACGCAAGTAAAATTCTTGCACAGATTGGTGTTAATGCAGGCAGCGATGTAAGATGTATTATATGTGAAGCGGAATTTGAACAGGCATTTGTGCAGACAGAGCTGATGATGCCGATTTTGCCCATTGTCCGCTGCGACACCTTCGAGCAGGCGCTTGACAGGGCGGTCAAAGCTGAGCACGGATGCCGTCACACAGCGCATCTGCATTCAAAGAATGTTGACAGAATGACAGCCTATGCAAAGGCTATCGGCACTACGATTTTTGTTAAGAACGCTCCCAGCTATGCCGGTATAGGCTTTGGCAGCGAGGGTCATACGACATTTACCATTGCCGGACCTACCGGTGAGGGAATAACGTCTGCAAGGAGCTTCACAAGACAGCGCAGATGTGTTTTGGTAGACAGCCTGTCAATAATATAGAAAGGATTGAAAAACCATGCATATAGATGAAAATGAAATAGCACGCCTGGTCAAATCGGTTCTTGCCGAAATGGATACGCCGGCGGCAAAACCCAAAAACGGCGGCGCAGTACCGAAAACGGCAAGAGTTGCCATGATGACAAAGACGGAACAGTTTGAAATCAAGGAATATCCCATTCCGGAGGTAGGCGATGACGACATTCTCGTAAAGGTTGAGGGCTGCGGCATATGCGGAACCGACGCCCACGAATATAAGCGCGATCCTTTTGGGCTGATTCCGGTTGTTTTGGGTCATGAGGGCACCGGCGAGATTGTAAAAATGGGCAAGAATGTCAAAAAGGACAGTGCCGGAAAGCCGCTTAACATTGGCGACAAGGTTGTTACCTGCATGATTTTTAAGGATAATCCCGATATCACTATGTTCGACCTTAACAAACAGAACGTGGGCGGCGCCGATGTTTATGGACTTCTTCCCGATGACGACGTACACTTAAACGGCTGGTACAGCGATTACATATTTATAAGAGGCGGCTCTACTGTATTTAATGTAAGCGATTTGGATTTGGATTCAAGAATTTTAATTGAGCCATGCGCAGTTCTGGTTCATGCGGTGGAAAGGGCCAAGACTACGGGGATACTGAGATTTAATTCGAGAGTGGTTGTTCAGGGCTGCGGACCGATTGGACTTATCTGTATTGCCGTTCTGCGCACAATGGGCGTGGAAAATATTGTGGCTGTGGACGGAAATCCGGCAAGACTTGAATTCGCAAAGAGAATGGGCGCGGAAGCCGCAGTAAACTTCGCCGACTTCAAGGGCATCGAGGCTTTGACGGAAGGCGTTAAGGACGCATTCGGCGGATATCCGGCAGATTTTGCATTTCAGTGCACCGGTTCACCTGCCGCACACAGCAATATTTATAAGTTTATACGCAACGGCGGCGGACTTTGTGAGTTGGGCTTCTTTATCAACGGAGGCGACGCTACCGTAAATCCGCATTTTGATATGTGCGCAAAGGAAATTACACTGGTTGGCTCATGGGTATATACGCTGAGAGATTATGCGACTACCTTTGATTTCCTAAAGAGGGCAAACGCCATAGGTCTTCCGATAAAGGAGCTTATCACACACAGATTCGGACTTGATGAAATGAACGAGGCAATGCAGACTAACCTTTCCCAAAAGGGATTGAAAATTGCTTATATAAATAAGGATTGAGAGGTTAAGGGGCAATGTCTGAAGCAATAGGAATAGTTGAAATGTTCGGACTGGTTGCCGCATATGTGGCGGCGGACGCTGCTGCGAAGGCTGCGGACGTAAAGATTATTGCAATCGATACAAATAAGCCGGCGAATGCTGAAAAGGAGGAGGTTCCTCTTATCACAGCGGTTAAAATGCAGGGGTCTGTGTCGGCTGTGGAGGCGGGCGTTGAAGCCGCTGCTCAGCAAGCGGAACGGGTTACGGCACTTATTAGCAAACACGTGATTGCAAGACCTACCGAGGATTCGCAGAAGATGGCTGAACGCGTAAGCGTCGGCAGGGACAGAATCGGACATATTAAGAATAATGCATAAATAAAACTGTAAGGAGATATGAAAATGGAAGCATTGGGAATGATTGAAACAAGAGGCTTAACGGCTTCAATTGAGGCTGCGGATGCTATGACAAAGGCTGCGAACGTACAGCTTGTGGGAACCGAAAAAATCGGTTCCGGACTTGTAAGCGTAATTGTAAGAGGCGATGTAGGTGCGGTTAAGGCTGCCGTTGAGGCAGGAGCTGCAGCAGCTTCAAAATTAGGCGAGCTGGTCGCAAAGCATGTAATTCCGCGTCCGCATAATGATGTGGAAAAAATTCTGCCGAAAATCTGATTAGAGAGGTACAAGAGGTATGGAATTTTCTCTTGGGTTGGTTGAGGTATCGGCTCTGGGCAACGCAATCGCAATGCTGGATGAAATGCTGAAGGCGGCGGACGTAGAGTTCGTGGCGGCGGAGCGCAGACTGGGCGGTAGGCTTGTAACTATCGTGGTACGCGGAAGCGTGTCCTCTGTTACGGCATCGGTGGAGGCAGGCAGACGGTTTGCCTCGGATATTGGCTGCCTGAAGGCGGCGGAGGTTATAGCACGGCCGAACAGTGAAATACTGAAATTCCTTAACCTGGATAACGGAAAGCCGGATAAGCCGGTTTCCGAGGAAAAAACGAAATCTAAGGCCGGCGAGGCTTCAGATATAAAAAAGCCCTCAAGAAGAGGAGCGCAAAAAAGTAAAAAAGAGCAAATGGCTCAGAAAGCAGAGGTAAAGTAAAATGGCAGTAGAAGCATTGGGAATGGTTGAAACAAGAGGTCTGGTAGCTGCAATTGAGGCTGCTGACGCAATGGTTAAGGCTGCAAACGTACAGCTTATCGGAACCGAAAGAATCGGTTCAGGTCTTGTAACAGTCATGGTAAGAGGTGATGTGGGCGCAGTTCAGGCTGCAACTGACGCAGGCGCTGCAGCAGGTTCTAAGCTCGGTGAGCTTGTTTCTGTTCATGTAATTCCGCGTCCTCACAATGATGTTGAAAAGATTTTGCCTGTTTTGAAGTAATCAGGGGCAATAAAGAATGCGGGGGGATTGGCAGCCGGCATACGGTATGCCGATCCCAATAATTCCGTGGAGGAGTTTTTTTGAGATGTTTGATGAAAAGCTGATTGAATCTATTACACAAAGCGTAATAGATGTTTTGAATCGTGAAAAGGATACCGGCATAAAGGTGGGCGTTTCGGCACGTCATGTGCATTTGTCACAAGAGGATTTGGAAACGCTGTTCGGTAAAAGCGAGCTTACCGTAAAGAAATATCTTATGGGCGGCCAGTTTGCGGCGGAGGAGTGTGTAACACTTGTAAGTCCGTCCCTGCGCTCTATTGAAGGAGTACGGGTTTTAGGTCCGGTAAGAAAGCAGTCACAGGTGGAAATTTCACGTACCGATACCTTTAAGCTGAAGGTCAGTCCGCCGGTCAGACCGTCGGGTGAGTTAAAGGGCAGTGCGCCTATGGCGCTGGTAGGTCCTTGCGGCAGTGTATTTTTAAATGAAGGTACTATTATCGCAAACCGTCATATCCATTTTAATATTGAGGACGCGGAAAAATACGGAGTTAAGGATAATGATATTGTAGACGTGGAAATCTGCAGCGCAAAACCGACACGTTATTATAATGTACAGGTGCGTGTGCATAAGGATTTTAATACCGAAATGCATATTGATACCGACGACGCAAATGCGGCGGGTATAAAAACGGGCGACAGAGTTATTATTCTGCCGAAGAAATGAAATTGAAAACAAATAAATTTATATATAGGAGAAAAGCTATGATATTGGCGAAAATCAAAGGAAGCATTGTTTCCACGGTAAAAAATGAAAAGCTTGTGGGCTATAAATTCATGATAGTTGAAACAATCGAGAACGGCAAGCCAACGGGAAATCACATGATTGCGGTTGACGGGGTCGGCGCCGGTATCGGCGAAGAGGTTTTGATTGCAACAGGCAGCGCTGCAAGACTGGCACTGGACAGACAGGACGCACCCGTTGATGCAGCCATTGTGGGAATTGTTGATAAAAACCAGTAATCGGGAGGAATATAGATGAAGTTTGAGGAACTTCAGGAGCTTGTTTTTAACGCAGGCATAGTGGGTGCCGGCGGCGCAGGTTTTCCTACGCATAAAAAGCTCTCAAAGGATATAAAGCAGATTGTCGTAAATGCCGCTGAATGTGAGCCGCTTATGGCGGTTGACCACCATATTTTGAAAAAGCATTTTCGTGCGCTTGTTGGTACGCTGAAGGATTTGGCGGAGATACTTGGTGCGGATGAGGTAATTATTGGCATTAAGGGAAAAAATATTTCTCTTCTTGATAAAAAAATCTGTAAGGAAATTGAAGGAACAAACATAAAAATTCATGAAATTCCCGATGTGTATCCTGCCGGTGACGAGGTAGTGCTGGTGTACGAAACTACAGGGAAAATCATTCCCGAGGGCAGTATTCCGATTTCGGTGGGTGTTATGGTAATTAACGCCGAAACGGTTTATAACATACATAATGCTATGGTAAGAAATCAGGTTGTTACGCAGAAATATGTGCTGATAGGCGGTGCCGTGCCCAAGGATATTATTGTCCGCGTTCCGGTGGGGATGAAAATAAGCGAGCTTTTTAAAGCATGCGGATATACCGACCTTGAGGGAATGGCGGTAATAAACGGCGGACCCATGATGGGTAAGCTTGTAGATATGGACAGCGACGTTGTGACAAAGACAACAAAGGGACTTTTGGTGTTCCCGGAAACACATCAGGTTGTTCAAAGGCGCAGAATGCCCATGTCCATGACGCTGAAAAGGGCGTCGGCGGCGTGCTGTAACTGCCATATGTGTACCGATATGTGTCCTCGGTATCTTTTGGGATATAATCTGCGTGTGGACCAAACGCTGCGTGCGGCATCCCACGCAGAGGTGCAGAATGCCGAAAGTTTTACACAGTCCGCACTCTGCTGCGGCTGCGGAATATGTACCGTTGTGGCGTGTCAGCAGATGCTTGACCCTCAGAGTATTTCGGTTGCGGTTAAAGCAGAGCTTGCAAGACAGGGCTTCAGACGAAGCAATAATGCTGCACCCACCGAAGTCAGGAAGGAACGCGCAGGCAGACTTGTTCCGTCCTCCGTACTGATTGACCGTCTGGGCATACGTAAGTATGTAAAAGAGCAGGTATTCCGTGACAGCGATGTGTTCTCACCGGAGAGGGTGTATATACCATTTTCCCAGCATGTGGGAAAGCCGGCATCGCCGACAGTTAAGGTGGGCGACAAGGTCAACGTAGGTGATGTTATTGCTGTTACCGAAAAAACCGCTTTGGGTACTGTTATGCACGCCAGCATTAACGGGACGGTTAAGGAAATCACCGACAGGTTTGTTGTAATCGAAAGGTAGAGATAAAGCATGAATGCAATAGGTCTTGTAGAAGTTAAAAATATTTCAAAGGGCATAAAGGTGACCGATGAAATGCTGAAAAGTGCAGGGGTTAACCTGATACAGTCCGGCTCGGTATGTCCGGGAAAGTTTGTCACGATTGTTGGCGGAAGCTTGTCGGCAATACAGGCGGCGGTTGACAGAGCTGTATCGGTCAGTGAGGACGCTCTTATTGATAAATTTGTTATCGGTAATCTGGGAGACAAGGTTTTCGAAGCAATGTGCGGAACGGCAAATACAACCGAACGCAAGGCGCTGGGAATTGTGGAAACCTTTACGGCGGCAAGTGCGATTATTGCTGCTGACGCTGCGGTAAAGGCGGCGAATGTATCTCTTATTGAGGTGCGTGTAGCGCGCGGAATGGGCGGCAAATGCTTTGTGACTATGACGGGCGAAGTCGCCGATGTGAAAGCCGCTGTTGAGGCAGGCGCACGCCTTGCCGCCGAGGACGGTGTACTTATAAATACTGAGGTAATCGCAAATCCTCATCCGGAGCTTTGGGAAGCTGTAATGTAAGATTAAAAACCCTTGAACAGACCGTATATACCGGTGGTTCAAGAGTTTTTTGTTTGCAATAAAAGAGCCTGATGTACAAAAGATGCAATTTTTCAGCGGTTTTAATTGCTGTGTCGGCGGCTTACCGCTTTTTGCAGCTCAACAATAAATATGGGCATTACCGACAGACATGCAGTGATTAAAAATGCAGGTGCCGGCAGGGGAGATACCTTGAATATTCTTGCGGCAAAGCTGATATTTACAACCCCTATTTGCATCATTATCCCGATTACAAGCGACAAAATCAATACCGGATTGGCGAAAAAGCTGCGGTTAAGCACCGAGTGTTCACTGCGCATATTAAATGCATGAAAGAGCTGTGAAACCGACAGCACGCAAAACGCCATTGTCCGGGCGATGACCGGGGAGGAGCCCATGTCAAAGAAGTTATAACCAATGGAAAACGCAAGAAGTGCCAGCGCCCCTATCATGCCGCCCTCAAGGAAGATTGACAGCCATAGTCCGTCGGAGAACAGGCTTTTTTTAGGATCCCGTGGTTTTCGGCGCATAATTTCCGGGTCAGTTGGGTCAAGACCCAGAGCCAGCGCGGGCAGGGAGTCGGTCACCAGATTTACCCATAACAGTTGTATTGCTAAAAGGGGCGGCTCCCAGCCGAATAGCATGCCTATAAATATGGTTATTATTTCTCCGATATTCGAGGACAGCAGAAACTGTATGGATTTTTTTATGTTTTCAAATATTCCTCGTCCTTCTCGAACTGCTGCAACTATTGTGGCGAAGTTATCATCCACTAAAACCAAATCGGACGCTTCTTTTGCGACGTCGGTTCCTTTTTTGCCCATACTGCAGCCGATATCCGCCGCCTTCAGAGCAGGTGCGTCGTTTACGCCGTCGCCGGTCATCGCCACGATATGTCCGCGGCGCTTAAAGGCTTTGACAATTCTGACCTTGTCGGTGGGAGTAACCCTGGCGAATATGCTGTAGCTTATTATCTCGTCATAGTTTTTGCTTCGAATTTCCTCGCCGGTAATGGCTGTTCCGCTTATTCCTACCTGTTCCGCTATTGCTTCTGCGGTGATTTTATTATCGCCCGTAATCATAACGGGACGTATTCCTGCCGAAATACACTCCTGTACGGCACGCTGTACCTCCGGACGAGGCGGGTCAATCATACCTATAAGTCCTACGAATACAAGTCCGTTTTCACTAATGTGACTGTACAGTGTGTCCTTGTACGCCACTGCAATTACACGCAGAGATTTCCTGCCCATGCGCTGTACCCGGTCAAGAATTTGTTTTGATTTTTGGGTACTGAGCTCACGCATTTGTCCGTCCTCTATGATGTGAGTACATTTTTTCAGCAGAATTTCCGCCGCACCCTTGGTGATTATCCGCTTTTTGCTGTAATAGCTGACCATGACGCTCATGAGCTTGCGGGAGGAATCAAAGGGACGTTCGGAAAGGCGTGTAAACCGTGTATCTGCCGCAGTTTTATCTATGCCCATGCGTCCGGCCTCATCAATTATTGCTTGTTCGGTGGGGTTAGCGCTCCGGTCACAGCATAAAACCGCCATTTCAAAGAGCTGCATTTTGTCCTCTGCCACGGTTTCCGTTACCGCCATGCGGTTTTGAGTGAGGGTACCGGTTTTATCCGAGCATATCACCGTAGCGCCACCAAGAGCCTCTACCGCGGATAAATGCTTTACAATCGCCTTCTTTTTCGCCATGCGCTGAACGCCGATTGCGAGAACTATTGTTACAATTGCCGGAAGTCCCTCAGGTATAGCCGCAACCGCAAGACTGACGGAGGTAAGAAACATCATGAAGGGCGGCAGTCTTTTCAGTACGCCTAAAAGAAAAATTATGCCGCAGATTATCAGCGCACCGATTCCTAAATATTTCCCCGTTTGACTCAATTTTTTCTGAAGCGGAGTCGGCTCGTCCTCTTCCTCCTGCATAAGGGTCGCGATTTTTCCCATTTCGGTATCCATGCCAACGGCGATGACAATGGCCTCCGCCTTTCCGCGCATTACGCTTGTGGAGGAAAATACCATGTTGCGCCTTTCCGCAAGAGGCGTAAACTCATTAAGAACGCAGTCGCAGTCCTTGGTGACCGGCATTGCCTCGCCCGTAAGCGAGGATTCATCCACCTCCAGGTCGACGGCCTTTAACAGCCGCGCGTCGGCGCTTATGCAGTTTCCTGTCTGCAATAGAAGAATATCCCCGACGCGGACGTTTTCCGAGGGGACGGTCATTATTTCTCCGTGACGCCGTATCTGTGCACTGGGCGAAGATATTTTTTTCAACGCTTCAAGAGCGTTGTCAGCCTTACTTTCTTCAATTACACCCAGAATTGCGTTAAGCACAACAATTATGAGAATAATTATGGGGTCGACAAAATCCCCGTCTTTGCCTATTATTGATAAAAAAAAGGAAATACCTGCCGCTATCAGCAGAATTATTATCATAAAGTCGGAAAATTGCAGAAAAAAACGTTTTATTAGGCTCTTTTTTTTGCCGGTATGCAGAAGATTTTTCTTGCCGGTATCCTGTTTTTGGGCTTGTATATATGCCGCCGTCTGTTCGCCCGTCATTGAGTGAAAGTTCATTGATGACCAGTCCTTCCTTTTTCCTTTGTACAATAGTATGAATTATTTTTCCTATTATGCGGAAAATTTTTGTGTCCCTATTGCATTATTTGGCGAATGGTGGTAAAATAACTTCATGGAAGGCATTTCCCGGTGCGCAGTACCTGTGTCGGCAAGACTAACACTTGCAGGCGGTATTAGTGTCCCCAATCTGAAATGAGGTGGTTTTTTGGCAAGACAAAAAAGACTTGTAAGCTCAACCGGAAGGTATCACGTGCTTCTGCGAGGTATGAACGTGCTGTTTAAAACCGAAGAGGATTTTGACGCCTTTACCGGAATTCTGCAAAAATATCTGCAGGAGGGAAATATAAAGCTTTTGGCGTATGTTTTGCTGGATAATCGTGTTCATCTCATTGTGGATACAAAGGGAGCAGAAATAGGTACGGCACTAAAACCTATCTGTACCAGCTACGCTCGCTGTTACAACCGTGCTCACGGCGGAAGCGGAAAGCTGTTCTATGACAGATTCAAAAGTGAGCCGATTGACACTGAGGACAGGCTTTTGAGTTCGGTGGCGTTTGTGAATTTTATTGCGGCTAACCGTGACGAGCATTATAAATACTGCTCCATGAATTCAAATATTTGCGATATTGCCGGAACAGGACTGACCGAGCAGGAGTTCCGGAATAAAAAAATAACCGATATGTACATAGAGGATTATGACTGCCTTTCCGAAAAGGATTTAGGAAGGTTTATTTACGAACTATGCGGAATTTTTCCGAAGGATTTCAAGTCCTTGAGTGTTCCTGACCAGAAGTCAATTTTTGAAATGCTTGCGCATAAGCGCTGGATTTCAAAATCCAAGCTGTATGAGCTGCTGGGCGTGGGGCGTACTATTCAAAGGAAAACGGAACAGCCCGGCGAAAGTGTTCCAAAAAAGGATTTGAGCGTTTGGCTCTTATAGGAGGATTTATGGTTAAAAAGCTTCAGGATAACTTGATGGGACAGATGCTTTGCGTGCTTATTCAGCATGTCAAGCTTGCGCTTATATTTTCCATATTTGCGGTAATGATGCTGCCGATATGGAGCTACAAAATCGGTGAAATAATTTTTTCTGTTATTGGGCTTATATTCTATGCCGGCTCGATGTACGGTCTTGCTGGCGCGGTTTATGAGAGGGATAATAAACCTTACACGCCTCTTTCGCCTAAGCCGTGGAAGGGACTGATTCTTCCGGTGTTTTTGCTTATTGTAAATATTTTAATTATCATTTTGTATAAGTGTTCATGGGTTTTCGGATATGATGGCGGAACATGGACGTCGGGCTGGGGGATTGCCGGCAATATCTTTTCCTTCGGATGGTTTTCCATGTATCAGACTTTTTTGAGCATGAGCCAGGGGAATATCAGCCGGGTAGGATATGCGATAATTTTGGGCGTACCCGAAGCAGCTGCCGGTCTGGGGTATTTCCTGGGATACAAGGGCGTTGACCTGACAAAATACATTAATAATATAAAATATGAAAGAAAATAAAAATTTTCCGTAAATAAAGCCGCACCGATTTGTCTGATTATATAAATCGGTGCGGTTTGGCGTATTTGAGATTTAGATGTCGTATTAAAGGAAATGCGTGAGCAGAAACAGACATACTCCCGTTAATGCGACGGCGGCGGAAAGCAGATATAGAAGCTTGGTATGGGGTTTGGCGGGCGACGGAATCGCACTTTTGTTTTTCATATACCGTTCAACAATTCGCTCCGCTTCCTCAAGGACGTTTGTTTCACAGTCCGACGTACCATCCTTTAAAATGAGAATTGCCTGCGAAATAAGCGCAGAATTTACATTATTCAATATTACAACCCTATGAGTGGTGTTTTTCATCAAAAAAATCCCCCTTTAATATCAATATGTAGTGTTTCAAAACGTAACAATTTTGAAACAATTTGCATATGCCTTTAACATTGGTTATGATTGCCGTAAAATTCGTGTTTTATACCATTTTTCTTGAAAATATAGGCATTTTAGCCTTAAAAAATGGGAAAATAATCATAATTGTCAATTGTTAACTGGTAATTGCTGGAAAAATATTCGTACAAATGTTACAAAACCACCCCAACAAATTGGAAATAAATGGGATAGATTTAGTCGAAATGCAACAATTTTGTAATAAAATGCTTGACTTCTGTATATCATAGGTTATATAATAGCTTTTGTATAGGAGGAAAGAAACATGTTGTTTAATAAAAAAAGCAACAAGGCTTTAACCACATTTACAAAGCTTGTTGCCGTATTTATGTCGGCAGTAATATTCAGTCTCTTGACCGGTGCAGTAGTAGACGTTCAGACAAAAAGGGTTACGCTGGTTATGATTGATGCTTTTGCCGACAGCGAGAAAACACAGGAACTGACCACCAGACAGAATTATGTTTCCGAATTTTTGGAGGAGAATGATATCACCGTAGGTGAATATGACAGAGTGAGCATGCTGATGGAGGACGAACTATACAGCGGCGCACGTATTATAATAAGAAAGGGCAGAAAGTTTACATTAAATATAGACGGAAATATTGAAATTATTACAACTACAAAGAAAACGGTCAGAGAAGCCTTTGAAGAGGCAGGGATTTCTATTAATCAGACGGACAGGGTTGAGCCGGATGCGGACAGCATTATTGAGCCGGATATGAACGTGAGCGTTTACCGCGTTCAGAGTCAGGTTATTACGGTGGATACCGAAATTCCGTTTGAGAGCAGGGAGGTATCCGATTCTACCCTTGAAAAGGGAAAAACCCGCATAAAAACTAAGGGCGTAAATGGTTTAAAACGGACGACTTACGAGGTAACCACTGAAAATGGTATTGAAGTTAAGAGGGTGGTTTTATCAGAAAGCACCGTTAAAAATCCGACTGCACAGGTGGTTGCAGTAGGAACTAAGCCGAAAAGCGCAAAAAAGACTGTTACGACTAATGCGGGCAAAAGCCTCAGCTATTCCAAAAAGCTTACGGTTACCGCAACGGCATACACTGCTTCATCAGGAAGTAAGACCGCATCGGGACGTGTTGCCCAATACGGCGTGATTGCCGTTGACCCTAAGGTGATTCCTCTTGGCACCAAGCTTTATGTGGAGTCTACCGACGACGGTAAAACCTGGAAGTACGGTTACTGCGTTGCAGGCGATACCGGCGGCGCAATTAAGGGAAACAAAATTGATTTGTATTATAATTCCGAAAAGGAATGTGTGCAATTCGGCAGAAGAAGCGCAGTAGTATATGTGTTGAATTAGGCTGAAAGGGGTGTTGCGTAATGCAATCACCCCTTTTAGAAATTTAAAAGGAAATACGAAAGGAAAAAGACATAATGGATTTAACTTCACCGAGAGTAATTAAGGATATTGCCGAAAGGTTTAACTTCAGCTTTTCCAAGGGGCTGGGGCAGAATTTTCTGCTGGACGCAGCGGTCTTGGATAAAATTGCGGAGGCTGCGGAAATAGACGAGGGAGTAATGGAGATTGGACCGGGTTTCGGCGTACTTACAAAACGGCTCTGCGAAACGGGGAAAAAGGTTGTTTCGGTGGAAATTGACAGGCGGTTGATTCCTGTTCTGGAGTATACCCTGGCTGAATTTGATAATGTTAAAATAGTGGAACGAGATATAATGAAAACCGACGTTCGTGCGCTTATCAAAGAGGAATTCGGAGATGCAAAAATCAGTATTGCGGCAAACCTGCCCTATTATATTACCACGCCGATTATTACAAAGCTGATAGAGGAAAAGCTTCCTATAAAAAATATTGTGGTAATGGTTCAGAAGGAGGTTGCCGAACGGATTTCGGCAAAGCCGGGTAAAAAGGATTACGGTGCTATCAGCGTTTTGTGTCAGTATTATACCGAGCCGTCTATGGTCGAAGTTGTGCCGGCGGGCAGTTTTTTTCCGGCGCCAAAGGTTGATTCCGCAGTGCTGTGCATGAAGCTGTTGGACGAGCCCGGAGTCCGTGTTGAAGACGAAAAATGTTTTTTTAAGGTTGTACGCGCATCCTTTGCTCAGCGGCGAAAAACGCTGTTAAACTGTCTTGCAAGTGGGTTCGGATATGATAAACCAATTATTGAAAATATGCTGGGAAACATAGGAATTGACCCAAAAATCCGCGGTGAAAAGCTGAGCCTTGCCGAGTTTGCTAAAATCAGCGATGTAATATGTAAGCTTGACAGCAAAATAAAATAATAGTATAATAGCGTTATATTCTTAGTTTAATATAGATGATTGTAAAATTAATAAAAATTAAGTAACAAAAACAATCTTCTAAGAGAAAGAGGTTGGTTATGGAAAGAAAAACATAAATTCAGGCAGCAAAACAAGACAGTCACAAAACCGCCGAAAAAAATTTAATATGAT
>JAQXUJ010000103.1 GCA_029219925.1 Clostridiales bacterium
TTCACTTGCTAACATATGATAACCTCCGACCATAATTACAAATAAACGAACCTGCATTTCATGACGGCGGATAAAGCCGTCCGGTCTGTAAAGCCCCAAAAGGGTGCGGCAAAACGGCAGCCGTTCTGCGACACCCCGGTATAAGTCATATCAATCCGATGCGCTGTGTCTGAACTCAACGCTGATAACGGTTGCAGGCTCAACCTGCGTTCCCGCGGCAATACTCTGCTTGAAGGCGTATGCGCCGTCTGTGCTTAAAAGTCCTGCGCCGGCTATTTCAAAATTCAGTCCCAAATCCTCAAGTCGTTTTTTAACCTGTGCCGGAGTAAGACCGGTGAGGTCAGGCACCGATATCCTCTTGCTTTCGTCGCGTTCCTCAGTGTAAACAATCACAGTCGAATTTTCTCTTACGCCCACGCCTGGCTTAGGCAGCTGATCCAGAACGGTATCTCCGCCGCCGACCACCTTAATGTTAAGCTGCTTTGCGGCAATGCTTTCCTTAGCCACCGCCAGCGAAAGCTCACGAACATCGGGAACCGTGACGGAAATAGACTTAGCCTCCTCTTCGGTATACTGTCTGTCTACGCCCATGTACTCCAGCACCTCTTCAATAATGGAGCCTACCACCGGCGCAGCAATGGTTCCGCCGTATTTATTTGCAACCTGCGGCTCATCGAGCATGATAAGGCAGATAATCTGCGGGTCATCGGCGGGAGCAAAGCCCACAAAGGAGGCGATACGTTTGCCGTTGTTTCTTCCCTTTTCCGACGTACCTGTTTTTCCGCCCAGACGGTAGCCGCGGATATATGCGTTTTTACCGGTACCCTTGGGGTCGGAAACAACCGATTCCAAAATATTCCGCATTGTAGCGGAGGTTTCCTCGGAGATAACCTTGTTCATAACCTCGGGATAAAAGCTCTTTACAATTCCGCCGGAATTGCGAATTTCCTTGACAATCTGCGGTTTCATCAGATTTCCGCCGTTAATGACTGCGGAAATTGCCGTAACAAGCTGAATAGGTGTAATGCTGAAGCCCTGTCCGAAGGCGCTTGTGGCAAGGTCGGTTTCCGACATTTTATTATGATAGTACACACTTCCCGACTCACCGACAAGCTCAATGCCGGTTTTTTCGGTCAGACCGAATGCCTTGAAGTATTCCTGGAACTTATCGCTGCCCAGCTTCATTCCAAGCTCCATAAAAACAACGTTGCAGGAGTTTATAACGCCCCGGGCGAAATCCTCCGCACCGTGTCCGCCCGACTTATGGCACCGGATAAGCCTATCCGCAACCTGTTTTGAGCCGCCGCAGTAGAACTGAGAATTAAGTCCGGCCACGCCCTCCTCCAAAGCGGCGGCAGCGGTCAGGATTTTAAAGGTCGAACCAGGCTCGTAGGTATCGGAAATCGCCTTGTTGCGCCACATTTTGTTACGAATCTGTGCAACAGCGGCGTTTCTTGTTTCCTCATCCTCCGACCGGGCATCCCTGATTACGTCGTCCATACCAATGGCATACTTTTCAAACTGAGACAGGTCGGTGGGATTATTAAGGTCAAAATCCGGCTTTGTGGCAATAGCAAGAACCTCGCCGGTTTTTGGATTCATAATAATGCCGCAGGCGCCCTCCTTCAGCTCATCCTCGACGCATGCCTGTTCCAGATACTTTTCAAGGATAGACTGTATGGTTTCATCGACGGTCAGCACAATATCGTCGCCCTTTTCCGCATCGATGTCCTCCTCATACTGATAGGCGGTGGTGCTGCCCGATGCGGTTTTTGCCGACAGAATACTGCCCGTTCGTCCGGTCAAATAATTGTCAAAAGTCAGCTCGATACCCTGAATACCGTTATTGTCATATCCGGTAAAGCCTATAAGATGTGAAGCAATATTATATTGGTAGTATCTTTTTGAATCCTCCTCAAAATAAATACCAGAAAACAGCTTAGCCATTTCCTTATCGACCGAGCTGTCCTTCAATTTTTTTATTTGGTCCGCTTCTTCAACGGTAACCCGTTTTTTAATATACTGAAACTGATTATTTTTTGTTATCTTTTCCAGCACGTCGTTTTCGTCCATGGAGAGAACCTCAGCAAGCCGACCGGCAATCATGCCGAGCTTGGACTGGTCCACGGCGCCGTTTTCATTTTTACAGTCCTTGGCAATCTGCCGGGGATTGCATACGACGGTATTTACCGTTGCGCTTTCTGCCAGCACCTTCTGATTTCTGTCGTAAATAGTACCACGGCTGGCATTTATTGCAGTCTGACCGGTCTGCTGTCTGATAACGGCGTCCTTCATTTCATTGCCGCGCACCACCTGCCAATATCCCAGCCGAAAAATCAGTGCAAGCAGGCACACCGTCATAATGGCAAACAAAATCCATGACCGCTTTTTAATTCTGCCTAATGTCATTTTTGTACCATTCCTATCTTGAATTATCTACCTATATTTATTATTTTTCTCCTCTGAATATTCCAAAAAGACCCTTTACGCCCTCAACCTGGTCTGCGGTAACCTCTGTGACATCGTCCTGCTTTATGTTCACATATACTGTCTGATACTTTTCGGGGCGCACCATATTAAGCTTATTTTTTGCGGTTTCCTCAACGCTTTCAAGGTCGATGCTCCTATCCAGCTCAAAGGCCTTCTGGCTGGAATACTCCTTCAGACCGTTCAGCTCCTTCTGAAGAGCCTTTACCTGATTGCGTGATTCGTAGGCGGCAACGTTTCTCGAAATCATAAACCCTGCGCAGAGCGCAAGCATAAGTACGCAGCACGCGATAATCTTATGTTTTCTGACCTCTTCTGCCCTTGCCCTGGTTTTTGCCTGTTTTTTTTGTTCTCTAACCTTATTTTCAAGTGCCGCGGAACGTTCTTCAAAGCTCAAATCATAAGCAAGATTTCCGTCGTATCTCATCAGTACATGCATTCCTTTCTCATAAAACAAGATTTAAAACTTTCCAAAAGCTGTCACAGCTTTTCGCAGATGCGGAGCTTTGCGCTTTTGGAGCGGGAATTTTCCGTCAGTTCTTCCCTGCCCGGAAGTATGGGTTTTTTCGTAATGACTTTAATTTCCGGTTTTCCGCCGCATACGCATACCGGAAAATCAGGTGGACATGTACAGCCTTTTGCAAGCTCTGCAAAGGTCTGCTTTATAATTCTGTCCTCCAGCGAATGAAATGTTATAACTGCCAGTCTGCCTCCGTGATTAAGCCGTTCCACGATGTCGCAGACTGCGTCCTTTAATATATTCAGTTCGCCGTTTACCTCTATTCTGACCGCCTGAAACACCCGTTTTTCAGGGTGAGCCTCGTCCCTACGTGCGCTGCGGGGGATGGCAGCCCTTATAATTTCCGCAAGCTCGGAGGTGGTGCTTACGGGTTTAATTTTTCTTTTGTCAGCAATAAACTGTGCAATGCGTCTTGACCATTTTTCCTCGCCGTATCTGTAGAAAATATCGGCAAGAGCATCCTCGGAATATTCGTTAATCACGTCATAGGCGGTTTTTTCTCCGTTTCGGTTCATGCGCATATCAAGGGGTGCGTCCTGCATATAGGAGAAGCCCCTGTCGGCGTTGTCCAGCTGATAGGAGGAAACCCCCAAATCCAGTACCATACCGTCAATTTTATCAATTCCGAGACTGTCCAAAACAGCGCCTATATTACTGAAATTATCATGCACATATGTAACCTGTCCGTCAAAGTCCGAAAGCCGTGTTTTTGCCGCCGCCAGAGCGTCGTTATCCTGATCAATTCCAATTAGGCGCACATTCTCTGCCCGTGACAGAATTTCATGGGAATGTCCGCCGCCGCCCAGCGTTCCGTCTGCATATATGCCGTTTGCCGTCACGTTAAGGCAGTCCACCGTTTCCTTCAGCATTACCGAATAATGTTTAAATTCCATGGCGTCCTCAAATATTGATACCGTACTGTGCGATACCCTTGATAATCAAATCGGTGTCTATGGCGTCGTCAACAGCCTTCCACGCATCGCTGTCCCAGATTTCCAGCTTGGAATTTACGCCCACCAGAACAATATCCTTTTTCATATCGGCATATTCGATAAATTCCGGAGTAAGGGGAATTCTGCCCTGTTTGTCCACCTCGCAGACTATTGCCTTACCGAAGAGTCTGCGCTGAAACGCAGCCGCATTACGGTCGGTAACGGTAGGCAGCTCACGGATTTTCGCAGCAATTGCCTCCCATTCCTCTTCGCAGTAAAGGTTAAGACACCTGTCAATAGGGGACCGGGTTATAAAAACGGTGCCCGACAGCTTTTCGCGTATCTTTGCCGGCAGCACAAATCTGCCACGGTCATCAAGCTGACGCGGATATTCGCCCACAAAGTTTACCATATCGGCACCGTCCTTTCCTTTTAATCACAATTGGTATATTTTTACTCCCAAATCTACCATTTCGACCCATTACATACCCATTATATATCAATCAAACCAAAATAGCAATAGTTTTTATCAAAAAAAATTAAATTTTTTTTAGTTTTATATTACAAATATTACTAAAATATTGTAATACATGACAAAAGGCTGTATAATAATGTTATATGCAAAGGGAGGTATCAGCATAATGGATAAAATTGCGCATATACTGACTGAAGAATTTGGTTTAAAGGAATATCAGGTAACCAACACCTTGAAGCTGATAGATGAAGGGTGTACGGTGCCGTTTATTGCCCGTTACCGCAAGGAGGCGACAGGGGAGCTGTCGGACGTGGTATTGCGGGAGCTTGCGGCGCGGCTTGAGGCGCTTCGCAATTTAGAGGCGAAAAAGGCGGAGGTTACCCGGCTTATTGACGAGCAGGGAAAGCTGACGGAGGAGCTTGCGGCAGCCATTGAAGGAGCGAAAACCCCCTCCGAGCTGGAGGACATATACCGTCCGTACCGTCCAAAACGCCGCACCCGTGCCACCGTTGCGAAGGAGAAGGGGCTTGAACCGCTGGCGGAGCTGATTCTGGCGCAGGAGCAGACGGAGGGAACACCGGAAAGCCTTGCCCTCGAATATATTGATGCGGAAAAGGGTGTGGAAACGGCAGAGGACGCTCTTTCGGGAGCGGCGGATATTATTGCGGAAATCATTTCGGACGACGCCGATTACCGCAGAAAAATCCGTGAAATATCGTTTGAAACGGGAAATATCTGTACAAAAGCGGCGAAGGACGAGGACAGCGTATACAGTATGTACTACGATTTTTCCGAGCCGGTCAAGCGTCTGGCAAATCACCGTGTGCTTGCGGTGAACCGCGGCGAAAAGGAAGGTTTTTTATCGGTAAAGCTCAATGTTGACGAGAATATGTGCACCGATTTTATAAAATCCCGGCTGATTTCAAAAAAGCGGAGCATTTTTTCCGACATTCTCTCAGCAGCCGCAGAGGACGGCTATAAGCGGCTTATAGCGCCGTCGATTGAAACGGAAATAAGAAATCTGCTTACCGAGCGTGCCTCGGGAGCGGCAATCAAGGTTTTTGCGAAAAACCTCTCCGGACTGCTGCTCCAGCCGCCTATTAAGGGCAGGACGGTTTTGGGTCTTGACCCGGGCTACCGTACCGGCTGCAAGGTTGCCGTAGTGGACGATA
>JAQXUJ010000104.1 GCA_029219925.1 Clostridiales bacterium
CGCTTGATATTGATCAGCTTGGGGAGCTTATAAAAATAACGGTGTGCGGCGACGGATTTCTTTATAATATGGTTCGTATTATTGCAGGTACGCTGGTATTTGCGGGCTGCGGAAAGATTAATCCTGATGATATGCAGGATATTATTGCATCATGCGACCGAACAAGGGCGGGAATAACTGCTCCGCCGCAGGGACTCTTTTTGTCGGAGGTGTACTATTGATGAACAAAAAAAACAATATCCTCAAAATTTTTGTTGTAATTGTGTGCCTGTTTGCGGTTACCCTGTTTGCTCTGATACAGTCGGGCGATACGCCCGGGTTTATACAGCGATATAAGAATAATTTCAAAATTAATATCAGCGCAATTTGTAATATTTTGCATATTGAGCTTCCCATAGAAACGCAGCTTTATCTTGAAGATATGTCAACACCCTCGCCGAAACCCACAATGACTCCGGCGGATAATGAGGATTTAAGCTATCCGGTATATGATGAGGAGATTGAAGAGGCGCATGGAACAGATGCGCTGACTACACAGGCACCCCAAAAGGCAGGAACCGGGGATTATCTCCCTATTGCCTTAACAGCGGCGGAAAATGCGAGATATACAAACTACAAAGACAGTATTGTATGTGTAAGCGAGACCGCATATCAGGCATATTCCGCCGGCGGAAAGCAGCTGTGGTCGCAGGGAATACAAATGCAGTCGCCTATTTTAAAGCATAAGGGTGACTATATTCTTATTTGTGAAGAGGGTGCCAAAAAGGTCAATCTATATAAAGGTAAAAAGCTTATTTTTGGCACAAAAACCGAAGGCGATATTATAACCGCGTCGTTGTCGGAAAAAGGCGATGTTGTGCTGGTTACAGAGAAGGACTCCTATAAGGCGCAGGTGGTTGTACTTAATAAAAGCGGAAAGAAGATTTTTGCATGGGATTCCGGTGCATATGACGTACTTGACGCCGCTATCTCAAACGGACGGCATGTATCGGTTGCACTTTTAAATACGGATGAAGGCGCCGACAGCATGATAACCTGTATGGATGTCAAGGGCAATACAAAATTCAAGACGGAGGTCTTGAAAAATATGATTGTATTCTCTCTTGATTATACCGGCGAAAAACTAACGGCACTTTCCGAAAGTAAATATATAGGTATATCTTCAAAGGGAAAAATATTATGGGAATATGGCTTTGACGGCAAAAAGCTTAATCGTTTCGATACAGATAAAAACGGAAATCGGATTTTGCTTTTTGAATCAGGAAGCACAGGAGAATTGGTGACGGTGACTCCGGGAGGAAAAAGCTACGCTCCTATTCAAACAGAAAGCATGCCGGACACAATCGACATTAAATCAAATCGTATCGCATATAATAGTGGACGAGAAGTGGTCATGACTGATCTGAAAGGGAAAAATATATACAGGGCAGACTGCGGCTCGGATATAAAGCAGGTGCATATAATAGATTCAAAACGTGCTATGTGCGTTTACAGCTCCAGCATACAGGTGAAAAATACAAAAAAACAGGAACCGGTAAAAGCCACTCCAAATGCGGAAACGCCGTTGCCTGAGGAGCAGACGCAGCAATAGGGAGGGTTTACAAATGGCATATATTCTGGACGGAGCATTTTGCGCAGTAATAATACTGTGCATTTGCATTTCCGCAAAAAAAGGCTTTATTAAGGCATCAAGAAATATACTTGCGCTTATTTTGACCGCTGTGCTTATGGTATCCATGCAGCCGGTTATACTTTCATATCTTCAAAGCTCTTCGCTGGGCGATAATATTAAGACCGTGGTTGCTAAAAACATAACAAAGACATATGAAAAAGAAGGCCTTGCCGAGGATACCGACACATCGGATACCGAGGCTTCACTTGCAATTTGCGATAAGTTGGGACTGCCCGATTTTTTGTCGGTGAATATAGAAAAAAGCATTAAGGGTATGGCGGAGGTCAAAAACAATGTTTTTGAGGTAATCACCGACGCCATGACTCTCACTATTTTAAAGATTATTGCTCTGATTTTACTTTTTATTCTTGTACGGATATTTGTCTTTTTAATTCTTAAGCTTTTGGAAAGTCTGTTTGGATTGCCGGGACTGAGAACTATTAACAGGACTATGGGAGCATGTATCGGTATTATCAATGCATTGCTTGCCGTTTACATAATTTGCGGTGCGGTGGCACTCTTAACTCCGGTGGATAAATTGGCAGCAATACAGGAGGCTGTCGGTTCAACATATATTCTAAAATATTTTTATGAAAACAACGTACTGTTGTCGCTGTTTATATAGAAAGAGGTGTAATTTTGCTGGAAAATAACGATTTGCAAAGAAAAACAAAGGAAGAACTTAAGCAGCTGGCGCTTGGATTGGAAATACCGAAAATATCTGCTTTAAAGAAGGATGAACTAATAGAGGCAATACTCAAAAAACGCAGTGAGCTTGCGGAGGCGGCAAAGGAAAAACCGAAAAAAAGACAGCGCCCGGCAGATGTAGTTGAGGTGTGCGGTGTTTTGGACGTTATGGCGGACGGTTTTGGTTTTTTGCGTTTTGATAACTTCAAGCCGAGTGAGGACGATGTGTATGTATCTCCTACGCAGATTCGCAGGTTTAACCTTAAAACAGGCGATGAAATAACGGGTGATGCAAGACCATCCCAGGACGAGGATAAATATTCGCCTCTTTTGTTTGTTAAAAAGATAAACGGCGACAATATAGAAGACGCATTGAAGCGAAAGAATTTTGAACGCCTTACCCCGATTTACCCAAAGGAAAAGCTTGTTCTGGAAACCGGTGAAAGGGAAAAATATGCGTCACGGCTTGTCGATTTGATTGCGCCCATAGGAAAAGGACAGCGCGGAATGATAGTTGCTCCGCCTAAAGCAGGAAAAACTACACTAATCAAGCAGGTTGCTCAGTCCATTTCCAAGAATTATCCTGACGTAAAGCTTATAGTACTGCTTATTGATGAGCGTCCGGAGGAAGTAACCGACATGCGCCGTTCAATTGACGGTGATGTTATCTATTCTACCTTTGACCAGACCCCGGAAAATCACACTAAATGTGCCGAAATGGTTCTTGAGCGGGCAATGCGTCTTGTGGAACAGAAAAAGGATGTGGTAATTCTTATGGATTCAATCACAAGACTTGCAAGAGCGTATAATCTGACCGTCACGCCTACCGGCAGAACCCTTTCCGGAGGCCTTGACCCTGACGCGCTTATTAAGCCGAAAAAATTCTTTGGCGCGGCGAGAAACATTGAAGAGGGAGGAAGTCTGACCATACTGGCGACGGCTCTTGTGGAAACCGGTTCGCGAATGGATGACGTCATATTTGAAGAATTTAAGGGAACCGGTAATATGGAGCTTAGGCTTGACCGCGGATTGCAGGAAAGACGTATTTTCCCGGCGATTGACGTGCTGAAATCCGGTACGCGCCGTGAGGAGGAATTACTTTCTCCGGAGCAAATGGAGGCTGTTTGGGCAATCAGACGCAATGTTAATTCCCAGAACACCTATGAAACAATGGCAAGGCTTTTGCAGTTTATGAAAAATACAAAAAACGAGAGCGAATTTGTTGAAACAATATTAAAATACTACAGAAAATAATAAAGGAGTTGCATTAATTATGACAGAACATTTATCGGCGCTTTTGGACTACGGTCGTGAGAAGGGAATGATTACGGAGTTTGATGAAAGCTATGTGGTAAATAAGGTGCTTGCACTAATCGGCGGTGACAGATTTGAACGCACGGAGCACAGGCATTTTGAAAATATAGACGAAATTCTTTCGGGACTGCTTGATTTTGCGGCAGAAAACGGCAAGCTGGAGGATAATACGGTTACATACCGGGATATACTGGCGGCAGAAATTATGGACAATCTTACTCCGCGTCCCTCCGAGCTTAACGAGAATTTTTTTGAGAAATACGAAAAATCTCCTAAGGAAGCTACCGACTTCTTTTATGAGCTATCGAAAAATAATAATTATATTATGACGGAGCGTGTAAAGAAAAATATTGTATGGAAGTCGAAAACAAAGTATGGGGAGCTTGACATAACAATCAATCTGTCCAAGCCGGAGAAAGACCCCAAGGAAATTGCCAAGGCAAAGCTTGCTAAGCAGACCGGCTACCCGAAATGCTTGCTGTGCGCAGAGAACGTGGGGGTTAGAGGCAACGCAAATCATCCGCCGAGAACAAACCACAGGATTATTCCGCTTAATCTTGCCGGGGAAAGATGGTATTTGCAGTATTCGCCGTATGTGTATTACAATGAGCACTGTATTGCATTAAGCAGCAAGCATACGCCAATGAAAATTGAAAAGGCAACATTCGACAGACTGCTTGATTTTGTTGAACAGTTCCCGCATTATTTTATCGGCTCAAATTCCGATTTGCCGATTGTCGGCGGCTCAATTCTTACGCATAACCACTTCCAGGGCGGAAATTATGAGTTTGCTATGGCAAAACAGCCGATAAAGTACAAATTTACTTTTAAAGGTTATGAAGATATTGAAGCAGGAATTGTTGACTGGGCTCTGTCGACCATAAGACTTATAGGCAGTGACAGAGCGCGCCTATCGGAGCTGGGCGAGAAGATTCTTAATAAATGGCGCGGTTACTCAGATGAAGAAAATGAAATCCTTGCGTATACAGATCAGCTTCATAATACGGTAACTCCCATTGCCAGACAGAGAAACGGCAAATTTGAACTTGATATTATATTAAGAAATAACAGAACGAATGAGAAATATCCTTTCGGCATTTTCCATGCTCATGAGGAATATCATTACATAAAAAAAGAGGGAATCGGGCTTATCGAGGCTATGGGTCTTGCGGTATTGCCGCCGAGACTCATCACGCAGTTCGGTGAGCTGAACGACAAGGTTAAGCAGGAAATAGCGGATGTGTTTACAAAAATTCTTGAAAATTGCGGAGTTTTTAAGGATACGGAATGTGGTCTGAACGGCTTTGTCAAATTTATGTATAGTGTAAATGAATAAAAAAGGCTGCGGAGAATAATTTGCTGTTTTCCGCAGTTTTTAGTATGAATCAATCGTCATAAATTGTACAACTTCAGAATAAAATAATAATAAAGGAAGGTGTACTGCCATGAAGAAGATAATATTTATCCTTGTATCGGCAATTATGCTGAATATCGGGGCAAGCGTTTGCTATGCGGAGGAAAATGAAAATGTAAAGGCGTCAATTCTCATGGAAGCGTCTACGGGAAATGTTTTGTCGGAAAGCAATGCCGATGAGCAGCTGCCTATTGCAAGCGTAACTAAAATTATGACAATGCTTTTGATAATGGAGCGTATTGACAGCGGTGCGCTCAGTCCGGATGAAATGGTAACAACAAGCGAAAACGCCAACAGCTACGGCGGCTCAACAATGTTTCTGGAAACCGGTGAGCAGCTTAGCGTCAGCGATATGCTGAAGGGAATAGCAGTTGCCAGCGCCAATGACGGATGCGTAGCAATGGCAGAGCATATAGCCGGTACCGAAGCGGATTTTGTAGACATGATGAATAATCGAGCCGAGGAGCTGGGCATGACGAATACACATTTCATGAACAGTAACGGACTTGACGAAGATGGGCATTATTCGTCCGCACGAGATGTGGCGTTAATGTCGCGGGAGCTTATTAAGCATAAAAAAATATTTGACTACACGAAAATATGGACCGATTCACTGCGCGACGGAAAGTTTGCCCTTGCGAATACCAACAAGCTAATCAGATATTATAACGGAGCAACAGGATTGAAAACCGGCTCTACTTCTAAAGCGGGCTGCTGCCTGTCGGCAACGGCGGAACGAGACGGAATGGAGCTTATTGCGGTTGTTTTGGGTGCGGCGGACACAAAAACGAGATTTGCATGTGCAAGCAGCTTGTTAAATTACGGATTTTCAAGCTACACGGTGAAGAAACAGGTTGAAAAGGATGAACCGATGGGTACCGTCCGAGTTTCAAAAGGGAAATCGGAGCAGGTTTCGGTTGTTGCTGCCGAGAGCTATTCTGTTCTTTCTAAAAAGAACGAAACCGGCGAAACAGAAAAAACGGTCAAAATGGAGGACTGTGTTACTGCACCTGTTTCCACAGGCGATAAGCTTGGAGAAATAACATTTTCCGAGGGCGGAAACGTAATAAAAACAGTTGATATAGTAGCGGCGGATAATGTCGAAAAAAAAGGTTTTTGCCTGGTTTTGATAGATTTGCTGCATGAGCTTATA
>JAQXUJ010000105.1 GCA_029219925.1 Clostridiales bacterium
ATCCGATTTCAACAGTTGCAACAGCCCCGTATGATACTATCTCTCCGTTTCTGTTCTCCTGCCACTTTCCGCTGAATTTGCATACTCCACTGTTATACCCGATTGCATTTTTCATATCAAATCACCAATGTTTCATTTTAATGCTATTTCCTGATTACCTCTCCGCAATCCATAGTCATGACAGGTTCATATACAAAATCCGTGCCTTCGGTAATGCAGTTGTCTTTAAGTATGAGTTTTTGTACGGACTGTGCAAAAATCAAAGTATCCTTCATATTAACAAAAACATTATTTTCTACGGTAACCTCTCCGTGCAAGCCCGTTGGAAAATGTGTTATTTCATCACCCTTATCGTTTGCGGTAAGAAGTATTCCGCCGCATTTTTTCTTGCCAGAACCGCATCCGCATTTATCAAAGACATTACCGCGTATAATAAGTTTTTCAACCGGACACATTTCGTTCCAGACTCTCATATCCGGTCCTATCAATAAAGCGGCGTCTGCAATCCCGTAAAAATGACAATCCTCCACCGTTGTTACACCGGTTTCGATCAAAAAGGCTCTGGCGCGTGTATTGATTACCGTACAACCAGTTATTTCAGTGTCCGCAAAATAAGCTGTATTTGCAAGATAGTCTCCTTCTTCCAGTCCCGAAACGGGCTTATCGGTTACAATTTTATTAACGGTATACTCCAAAACAGTAAATTCGCCTTTCACACGAAAAGTCCCTTTTTCGTAAATCTTTACTCTATCCCCCGGAGCCGCCCAGTACAAAGAGAGGCGTCCATCCTCCGACTGCGGTGTGGATTTAAAGCGTTTTGCATAACAATGTATCACATTACCGTCTATACCGTAAACGGTCGCGCCCTGATTATGAATATTAAGCGCGTCGTCTCCCAAATTTTCAAAAAGGCAATTCTTAACGGTAAGCTTTCCACGCAGCCCGGTTATATGTATACCGTCCGCATTACTTGAAAAAATCTGCGGCGATTTTTTGTCCGATAAGACTCTGTAGCGAACAAAACTAAAGTTTTTGCTGTCGGGATATATTGCACATGCAAGACCAGGTGATGAGTTAATCGTAACGTCCTTAATTTCAATATCACTACAACCCGTAAACTCAAGCGGACACTGTGCATACAACGAATGGCGCATACACATATATTCCCCGATTTCCAGATCCCTAAGCTGCACGCCGGTTGAGGGGTATGCAAAAAGTCTTATAACATTATCCCTTAAATAATGCCAACTGTATCCGTTATTATCCGCAAACCAGACATGACCGTTCGGAGACATATCGTCGTCAAGACTGTTAAAACCCACAAACTTTTCGTTGCCATTCAGTCTGGCTCCCCTCTGCAGTTCCAGATCGGCAGTTAACTTTTCCTTGTCGATTTTTAAAACCTTTGCCAAAACATTGGGCGCATTGTCGGTAGTAATTGTAAAGCCTGAAAAACTGCACTCCTTACACCCGGTAATTTTAAACGCGCCCTTATACGATTCCGGCTCACACGGGTCAAAATGCGTTACTATTTTTGCACCGTAGCCGACAAAACGTACATTGTACCAGTTTTCTATTTTCAGTTGATTGCTGATATAATAAACTCCCGCAGCCAAATTTATCAGTGTATCGCCGTTTATCGTATCAAACAGGTGCTGAAGCTTTTCGGTGATATCTACACCACCGGATATTTCCATATTTTTATCAGATATATTAATGATTTCCATTATAAAATATTCTCCTAACCCACTATCCCAACTCTGTCTATGCTTTGAATAAATTTTCTCTGCAATATAACATACATTATAATCACCGGCATAATAAATAACAGACATGCCGACATCACAGTTCCTCTGTCCACGCTTATGCCCAGGCCTACCGCGCTGCTTCCGAGCAGTTTCAGCTTAACAGACAGCGGAAATTTATCATTCAGAAAAAGTACCGACAAATAATAATCGTTCCAATGCCACACTATCGAAAAAATAGCAACGGTGAGCATAGCGACCCCTGATGACGGCAGAATGACTCCGAAAAATGTTTTCAAGGCGCCGGCACCATCAATATATGCCGCTTCTTCAAGTTCATGCGGCAGTGTTTTAAAAAACTGTCTGTATATGAATATGAACAGCCCCGAACGCAAACCCGTTCCGAAAAACGACGGCAACCAAAACACAAAGCCCGAATCAAGAAGGTTCGGTCGTATATCCCGCCCTACAATTTTCCCGGCAAGTTCCAATATACCCAATATATCAAAATGCGAATAATTAAGGCTCATCGGTATTGCCGTCATTTGCGGCGGGACAAGAATTGTAAGCAATACCAATGCAAACATAAGCTTCTGACCGCAAAATCTGAAACGCGCAAAACCGTAGGCTGCAACGGCGCAGGTCAGTATTTCGGCAACTCCGCTGAGTATTTGTATCATTATTGTATTAAAAAATGCTTTGCCGTAATCTAGAAGTTCCAGCGACTCTTTAAAATTTGCCATTGTAAAAGCCTTAGGAACCCAAACAACACTGGGATCGGTCATTTCCGAGGACGGTCTGAAAGCGTAGCTTATCATATATGCAAGCTGAAATATTACAACA
>JAQXUJ010000106.1 GCA_029219925.1 Clostridiales bacterium
ACAGTAAAGCGGACTTAAAAATACGAAATAAAAAGAAAATCTTGGCGTCAGTCAGGGAAAACGGCGAAATTTCAAAACGCGATTTACAGAGAATACTCGGTTTAAGCTGGAGCACGGTTTCACAGCTTACCTCGGAATTAATAGACGAAAAGTATTTGTGCGTCAGCGGTAAGCGTAATATAGGAGTGGGCAGATGCCCTGAAATGCTGATAGTTAATCCCAAAAGCCATCTTATTATAGGTGTGGACGTCAATATGGCGTTTATTCGGATAGCCATAGGCGACCTGACGGCTAAAATTATCAGCAAAAAGACCTTTCCGTTAGTCAGAACCTATGATGAGGTGATGGAAAAGATTATTTTTACCATTGACAGTATGATGACGTTTTACGGTAAAGAGAATATTGCGGCGCTTGCGTTTGCGGCTCAGGGATATGTTGATATAAACACAGGTACATCGACCTGTATTTATGATATTGAAAACTGGCGTAATGTTCCGCTCAAACAAATTTTTGAAGAGAAATACGGTCTGCCTGTTACTGTGGTTCACGATAATTTCGCGGTTATGAAGGCGGAAAGTGTGCTTGGGAACACGGTTAAAAATTCTTCAAATGCAATGCTTGTTTATTATTCTAAAAACATCGGTATAAACGCCTCGTTTTTGATTAACGGCGAAATATATTTAGGATATAACGGATCCTCGGGAGAAATAGGTCTTTCGCTTGTGCCGTCATTTAAAAATTCTGAGCCTGTTATATTGGAACGCTGTGTAACCGAAGATAATATTTTGTCTGAATTTATTGAAGATCACCCTGAAAGCGGAGTTAACACCTTTGAGGAGCTGCTCGAAAAGGCAAAAAGCGGGGAAGAGGAGCCACTAAATGCATTTAAGCTCTTCGGAAAAAGGCTCGGAGCGGCAGTTTCTAACTGCATTAATGTATTAAATCCCGAAATCGTTGTTTTGGCGGGAATAGATTCGGAGTATTCCTATTTGTACAAGGAGGAGCTACTTGCGGTTATTCAGAAGTACTCAGGCAATGCGGCGAGCAAAATTATTTTGTCGAAGAACAATGACGATTTTACGGTTATAGGTGCAATTTTAACAGCCGTTCAAAAATATTGCGAATAAGAATTTCAAAAGGATATATAAATTCTCATAAGAAATTATTGAAAACGTATTGACAATTAGGGCAAAGTGTAGTAATATAAGTATAAACAATTATATCGAAAAAAGATATAATATTGCAAAAATACCAATTTCTTCTAAATTATAATGGAGGTATGGTCAATGAAATTGTGGAAAAGAGGCGTTTGTTGCTGTCTTGCTTTTGCAATATTGCTTGCGGGACTTCCTTTAGCAATACTTTCAGCGGCACAAACAACGGATAAGCGATATGTTATTTTTGACGCTAATCCGCGCAATGTTTCCGAAACAGACGGAGCTGACGCTTATCCGTCGGGCACCGATTATTCATGGTCATTCGGTAAGGACAGAATATGCGGTACAAGCAGCATAAAGTACGAGGGTGAAGAAACACCCTGCTATGTGTTTGAATTTGATTCCGCTTTTGACCATGATAAGGTGCTTATTGAAAACGGTTTTATGTGCAATAACGGCGGTCCTAACGCAATACCGGGCAATATATCGTCAGGATATATGGGGTGGCTTCAGTATCCTGAAATCCTGCGTGCGATAAAGGATTATGTATATGTATCGTATGACGTTTATGTTGAAGATGCACATGGACGGGATATTACGTTGACAGTATCGCCGATGCATCAGTATATGGACCCTTGGGGGACAAATCCTCAAAGCAACTGCGGCGTTTTTGACAGATTTACTGTAACCGAAAAGAACGAATGGATTTCGCGCTCGGTTAAAATAAACAGCATTGCGGACGCGGCGGAAATGGCGGACAAGTGGACGCAGGGCGACGTATTTTTCCAGGTATCGGGTCTTGACGGCGCGGCGCTTACCGTTAAAATTCGCAATTTCCGTTTGGAGATTAAGGAAATCGACCGTCAAAATATAAATACCGCTCTGTCAAAGGTAGCAAAAATAGATAAGAAAAAGAATTTTACTACATATTTTTGGAGTGAAAACGATCCTCTTCCCGATTTGCCGAAGGACTCGGGCGGTAAAAACGATTATTTTGCGATACTTGCGGCATTTGACGGGGAAAGCGAATACAGCTCGAATATTGTTACCAGCTCTATTGTTAACGCCTGTGAGGATCCGAACGGAAGCGTTTTACTGTCAAAGACATATGAAAAATCAGGCAACAAGGTTACAGTGACGGTAGCTCCCAATGACGGCTATAAGCTTGAAAAGCTTACGGTTAAGGACGCGGACGGCAATAATGTTGCGGCGAAGCGTGCGGGAATTAATACATTTGACTTTGTAATGCCGACCTCTAAGGTCACGGTCTCCGCGGTATTTACCGAAGATGATAATACCGATGACATAAAATATGTGATTTGGGACGCTAACGCCGACCGCTTTATCGGCAAGGATGATATTATTTACACTAATCCTACAGAGTCCTACCTATGGTTTAATAAGCAGACGGTAGGTTCTGTAACCGCTGTTGACGATGATAAATCCTATTATGAAATTGTGTTCAATAAAAACGGCGCGGTAAACGGCAACGGCGAGGGCGGCACCGCCGCGATTAAATCGGGAGCAGGCGCTTTTTCAGGGGCACCATGGCTTTCGGATCAAAGTATTATAAAAGCTTTGTTGCCGTATCTTGCAATGAGCTTTGAGGCGCGCCGAACCGACAGCGGTGACGCAAACCCGCAATATAAAGTAGGTATGGCTCCTGCATGGGCGGAATACGGTGATGCACAGTTCGGAATTATCGGTAAGGACGACCCGCTTAACAGCGACAGGAACAACTGGCACACCTACACCTTTTCAAACCTTGACCCTGATACCGCCGAAAATGTATGCGACGAGATATTCGGTCACTGGGCGGACGGACTGTTTCGAATGGGAGCGGAAAGCGATAACGCGGCGGATCAGCCGAGTAACGAAAACCCTGTGACGGTGGGTATACGCGGAATGAGCCTTGTACTTCGCGAGTCCTACAGACTTGAAATCAATCAGTACTTGGCCGACAGCGTCTATACACCTAACGGCAGCTACGATTGGAACGCGGCGTGCGAATCAGTAGGTGAGGACGCGAACGGCAACAAGGATTACTTTGAACTGCTTGCAGCCTTTGACGTTCAAAGTGCGTACAGCAGCAATTATTCGGATCATACCGTAACAAACGGTACTGAGCCTTGCGAGGGCGGAAGTATTAACTTAAGCAAAAGAATTGCAAAGCCGAATATGCAGATAACTGTTAATCTTAACATAGCCGAAGGTTACCGCTTAAGTCAGATATTTATAGTAAAATCGGACGGAAGCCGTACAGCGGTGGACGATGTGCGTGGTGACAAGGCGTATTTCAATATGCCCGACGATGACATTACCGTAACGGCATCCTTTGTAAAGAAAAGCGATAAAATGCAGGTCTTATTCCAAGCGGAGCCGATTACTGCGGAGCATATGGAAACCCCGCCTGCTTTTTCGGGCGAGACCGAGATTGTATCGGCAGATGGCAAGTGCGCCGCGTGGAAGTTCACCTTCGGCGAAAATATCGGAAATATTACTGTTTACGGAAATTCCAACAGACTGTATACCGATATTTCAAATGACAGCGAGCTTACGTTTTTTGCAAAATCCGATTCAGCCGCCGAACGAAAGCTT
>JAQXUJ010000107.1 GCA_029219925.1 Clostridiales bacterium
GCACTTGAAAATGAGAATTGTCACTACACGGATCTTGATACACTTCTTGCAACTTCCGATGTTATCGCACTGCATTGTCCACTTTTCCCGGAAACAGAGAATATTATCAACAAGGACACTATTGCAAAAATGAAGAACGGCGTAATTATCATTAATAACAGCCGCGGTGCTCTTGTTGTTGAAGAGGATCTGGCAGACGCACTAAACAGCGGAAAGGTATATGCGGCAGGACTTGACGCGGTAAGAAATGAGCCTATTTCGATGGATAATCCGCTTTTGTCGGCTAAAAACTGCTTTATCACGCCGCATATCAGCTGGGCAGCGGTGGAGTGCCGTCAAAGGCTTATCGACTATTCGCTCGATAATCTCAAAGCATTTATAGACGGCAAACCTACAAACATTGTAAACGGGGTGAATTAATGAAGTATTCACACATTGACGGACTTGATAAACCAATATCAAAAATAGTATTCGGCACGGCAACCCCGAAGTTGTTTGCCGCGGCTTCGGATAACGCGACCGAAAAGGATAAAGCGGACGCGTTTGCACTTTTGGACGAGGTATACGCATCAGGAATAAACACATTTGACTGTGCTGCACATTACGGCGAGGAAATCCTGGGCGAATGGATGGAAGTACGCGGTATACGTGAAAAATGCGTTGTCATAACAAAATGTGCTCACCCGAACAAATGGAGGCACAGAGTCACGGATTTTGATATTTTATCCGATATACACGACTCTTTAAAAAAGCTGCGGACAGATTATGTTGACATATATATGCTGCACCGTGACAATAGGGAAGTGGCAGTATCTGTTGTTGCGGACGTTTTAAACAGACTGTACAGTGAGGGTAAAATCAAACTGTTCGGCGGTTCAAACTGGACGCATAAAAGAATTGAGGAACTGAACGGCTATGCAAGAGAGCATAATATGCAGGGCTTTACCGTATCAAGCCCGAACTTCGGACTCGCGGAACAGATTGCCGATCCGTGGCTTTGCGACGCTCATTTCGGCAACGGCTGCGTGACGATATCGGGCAGAGATAATGCCGATGCACGCAAGTGGTATGCGGAAAATAAAATACCGGTGTTTGCATATTCAAGCCTCGCACGCGGCTTTTTCTCGGGCGTATTTAAAAGCGATGAACCGGAAAAGGCAAAGGCATTTCTGGACGAGCCGGGCAGAATAGGTTATTTCTGCGAAGATAACTTTGAAAAGCTGAGACGCTGCGAAATTCTTGCAAAGGAAAAGAATGTGACGGTTGCACAGATTGCAATTGCATGGATATATAACCGGGATTTTGAGGTATACGCTATCTCAAGTCCCGTAACGAAGGAGCAGCTTGATGCAAATATTGCCGCAATGGATATTGAACTCAGCGAAAATGAGGGTAAATGGCTTAATCTTGAGAGGAGCGATGTATGATGATGCCATGGGACGGATACGTAAAGCCGTTTAAAATGTGGGGGAATTTGTATTTTGTCGGGACAGAGCCTGCATCGGTGCATATCGTTGATACGGGTGACGGACTGATTATGTTTGATACCGGGTATCAAAGCTCGCTATATCTTGTAGTAAATAATATGTACGAGCTGGGACTTTCTCCGAAAAATCTTAAATATATCGTACTTACTCACGGACATATAGACCATATGGGTGGTGCAAGAGCATTAAAGGAGCTTACAGGTGCGAAGATATTTCTCGGCGAGGCGGACAGACAGAGTGCAAACGGCGAGCTTGATTTAAGCTATGCAAAAGAGCTTGGAATGAGCTTTAATGAGACATTTGAGCCGGACGTGCTGATAAATGACGGCGATGTGATAAAGCTCGGCAACACTGAAATCAAAGCTGTTGCAACACCGGGACACTCCGCCGGAGCAATGTCATTTTTCTTTGATGTATATGACGGCGACAGAACATACAGGGCAGGACTGCACGGCGGAATGGGGATAAACACCTTAACTAATGAATATTTGGATAAGTATAACTTGCCATACAGCTTGCGGGATGATTTTGTAAAGTCAATGAAACGTCTGAACATGGAGCACGTAGATATATTTCTGGGAAATCATATGCAGCATAACGATACTCTCGGAAAATATGCGCGCCTTAAAGATGGCGAGAGGGACGCTTTTGTGAACCCAAACGAATGGCAGCCCTACAATGAATGGTGTATTTATAATTTAAAAAATGTATTATAGAGGTGAAAAAAATGAAAATTAAGGAAGGGTCAAGAGTATGCTGTCTGGGGGACAGCATAACGGATATGGGATTCTGGATTTATGATATTAACGGATATTTGGCAGATATAGGCAGTAAAACACGCTTTTACAACTGCGGAATCGGCGGAAATATGTCATCTGACGCACCGTATTATCTGGAAGATGAGGTTTTAAAGTTAGATCCGGACTATGTTATAGTGATGTTCGGTGCAAATGATGTAGGTCAATACTTATATCAAAAAAAACCGGCGGGTGAAGAAATTCCGGAAGATGAGAGGAAAGATGATATAGCAAAAAGACGAAAAAGTTATGAAGTGAATATGAAAATAATTTGTCAGATGCTTATACAGAGGGATGTAAATGTTATTTTGATGACTCCGCTGGCATTTGATGATTGTGATAGATCGAATACGGCGGACGTTATGCACGGGGCATCGGACGAACTGGAGTATTACGGCGAAATCGTAAAAAATATAGCAAAAGAAAACGGTGCAGACGTACTCGAGTTACATAAAAATTTCAAAGCAGCAGGGGATTGCCTTGAAAAGGATGGTATTCGTCTTTATGAAGATGACAGAGTTCATCCGAGCAGAAACGGATTTAAAATTATGGCATCGATTGTATTAAAGCATTTGGAATATGATGTTGATATTCCAACATCAAGAGCAGAGTTAGATAAACTGCCTTTTGTTAATACAGAAAAAAACGATGCGCGTTTTGAAACCGAGAAAAAAGTAAGAGAAATGTCATTTATAGAGCACGGAAGATACAAATATGAGAATAGAAAACGGTATTATTCTTCATGGGAAGAGATTGCCCAAGACCTTACAAGATGCTGTTTTGAGGGTGATCTTGCTGCCTGGGAAAGTTTAGATCGCTATAAGGAACGTGCGAAAAGGTATATACTTAACCGCCCCAGACGCGGTGAGATTTTAAGGCTGCTTATTAAGCAGACGGAAGAACTTTGACGTTAAACAGAGGTAACCTATATGATTAACAGTATAACAGATTACGGTGCAAAAACAGACGGCAGTATTTCCACTGCAGCAATACAAAATGCGATTGATGATTGTTTTGAAAACGGCGGCGGAACGGTTGTTGTGCCGGAGGGCAACTATGTAACCGGCGGACTGCGCATAAGAAGCGGCGTTAGATTGCATTTGGAAAGAAACGCTCATCTTATAGGCAGCAGAAATCCTGATGATTATTTGGGTTTTCTTAATGACAAATTAGAGCCTGTTAAGGAAGAAGATAAAACAAATGATGTATGGCGTCCATGCGAAGAACGAACATCATATGATTTTATGACAAAATGTGCCGGCAGATGGAACAATGCACTCATACGTGCTATAGATGCTGAAAACATATCAATCACCGGTGAGGAAGGCTCATATATAGACGGAAAAGACTGTTTCGACGAAAAAGGGGAGGAAAATTACAGAGGCCCTCATGCAATTAATTTTCACCGATGCAGAAATATTAAGCTTTCGGGATATAAAATACAAAACAGTGCAAACTGGGCACATGCTATTTTCGACTGCGAGAATATTGATATGCAGAATGTAATTGTTGAGGCAGGACACGATGGCTGTCATTTTCGTAATTGTAAAAATATAAGGATTTGCAAATGTGAATTTTATACCGGCGATGATGCAATTGCAGGCTTTGCAAATCTGAATGTTGTTGTAAAAGACTGCATAGTGAATACCGCATGCAGCGGATTCAGATTTGGCGGAACAAATGTATTAATTGAGCATTGCCGGATTTTCGGGCCCGGAAAGTTTTTGCACCGCTGGAGTCTTAGTGATGAGGAAAAACGCGAGGGCAAGAAAGGTGAGAGCGGGCTGAATCACAGATTTGATATGCTTTCTGCGTTCACTTATTTTGCGTGCCCGTCACACGAAATCGAGGATGAACCGGGAAATATTGTGATTAAAGATTGCAATATTGACAATGCCAAATATTTTGTTCATTACAATTTTGACCACGAAGTTTTCCAGACTAACAAGCCGACAACAGACATCACAATAGAAAATGTTACAGCAAAAAATATTCATCTTCCGATTACGATGTGCGGCAGTAATGATACACCTGTGAAATTTAAAATAACAGATTCGGATATTACATTCGCCGTTGACAGAGCAACTACGCAGCACGGTAATATGTCTGTCAGCTACAGCGAAGGTGAGTTTATGAAAGCTGACAATTTTGCCGAAATTCTTTTGGAGAATGTCAATATTGATGGGGTTTTTGGAAACACCTTAGTAAAATCGTGGTCAAAAGCCGGGGAGATTATTTGTAAAAATTTACACTGTAATAATTTTAACGGTGATTTAAGGGATGATACGGATGAAAAATATGAATGTGAGGCTATTTAAGCCGCGCAATTGTTTTGAGTAAAAGAGCTAAATGCAAGGAGTTTGTTTAGATGAAAAAAGTACATATAGTAACCTACACCCACTGGGACAGAGAGTTTAGGTGGGAGTTTGAAAGAACAAGAATGAGACTGGTGGATTTATTCGACCACCTGTTTGAGATTATGGAGGAAAAGGCGGACTACCGCTCATTTCTTTGCGACGGTCAGTTTACTCTTTTGGAAGATTATCTCGAAATCCGTCCGGAAATGAAGGACACGGTTAAAAAATATGTTGAGGACGGTCGCCTTGAAATCGGTCCGTGGTTCTCACTGCCCGACTGCGCACCTATTCAGGGCGAGTCGGTTGTCCGCAACTTGCAATACGGAATCAAGAGAAGCCGTGAGTTCGGCGAGCCGTTAAAGTGCGGATATAACGTATTCTCATTCGGACAAATCGGACAGTTACCGCAGATTTATCAGAACTTTGATATTGACACGGCTATTTTCTACAAGTATATGGACCCTAAAAAGTCAAAATATCACGAGTTTATCTGGGAATCGCCAGATGAATCAAAGCTGATTGCGTCGCACCTGGGACCCGAGGCAAGATGGAATTTCTTCTTTGCGGGACATATTCCGATTGTGTATGACAAGGACGCATGGGACAAGAGGTGGCAATATAACTGGGGCGAGTTGGGCAAGGTATTCCACACCGCGAACCCGGACGATTACGGCTGGTTTTACGATATTTTAGATCCCGAAACGTCATATCACCCCGAGAATTTGCGAAAAGGTATGGAACGTGCGTTAAAGACGGTTGAGGGAACGGCTGCGCCCGATTGCGTGCTGATGTTTGAGGGAACGGACTTTACCGAGCCGCACCCCTTAACACCCGAAATTATCAAAGCTTTGCAGGAAGAATACAAGGGCGAGATTGAAATCGTTCATTCAACATTAACCGACTATCTGACAGAGCTTAAAGAGGAACTCAAAAAGGTCAGGGATTTGGACACGGTTGAAGGACCTATGCGTGACGGTCCTGTCGGAAGTATTCATACCGATGTATTCTCGACACACCCGGAGGTTATGATTGAAAACAGTCATACCGAAAATATGGTTATCCGCTATGCCGAGCCGATGGGTACAATTGCTTGGAAATACGGACTTTCAAAATATCCCGACACATATCTTGAAAAGGCTTGGAAACTGATGTTCCAAAGCCACGCACACGATTCAATGCACGGCTTAGGTCCTAAGACTTTGGCTGACGGCGAGGTTTCGCGCCTTGAGCAGGCAGGAATTATCGCAAAAGGCTTGGAACGCAAGGGCTTGGAAAATATCACAAAGGAAATCAATACATCAAAGGTTTCGGACACCGAGTATTTCCTTTCTGTTCACAACCCGTCGTCGTTTGCACGTTCGGAAATTGTTGAGGCTTATGTTGATGTGCCCAGAGATATTATCCTTAAATATATCGTTATTGAGGATATGGACAGCAACCCGGTAAAGGTGCAGGAGGTTGAACGCAGCATCAACACAAGAGCCGGAATTTATCACCCGAGGAGCCGCAACATGCCTTTCTACTGCACAAAGGTGCATCTGTTCTTTGAGGCAAACGATATTCCGGCAATGGGTTACAAGACATTCAAATTAAAATGGGCGGAAAAGAACGAATATCCCTATCCGCACGAGGACTGGGACGCACCGAGAATTTTGGCTGACAATATGCTATCGGGTGCAAATCAGGCAGAAAATGAGTTTATACGAGTTAAGGTAAATCCGGATGGAACGGTAAACATAACCGACAAGGAAACAGGCAAGACTTACGAGAATTTAAACTACTTTATGGATATGGGCGACCGCGGAAATATGTGGATGTATGACAATATCCCCTGCGACCGCATCATAAACAGTCTCGGCGAAAAAGCGGTTGTGTCAACAAGCGTGAACGGCCCGCTTTGCGTTAAGTTTACTGTTGATCTGACGATGAAACTGCCGAGAGATTATGACTTTGCAAAACAGGTAAGAAGCGATGTTTTGGTTGATATGCCTATTCACGTTGAAATGACGCTCAAAAAGGGCGCAAAGGCATTGGAGGTTGAAACCACAATCAACAATACCGCAAAAGACCACTATTTCAAGGTTTGTATGCCGACAGGGTTAAAGGCTGAAAAAACCTGGGCAGAGGGCTCGTTTATGGTTTGCGAGTACCCGGTAAGACCGTCAACCGACGGCGAGCTCAGAGGAAACGAGCTTGCACGTCACCCGGCTCAGCTGTGGTACGATTTGGCTGACGATAAAAATGGATTTGCAGTGCTTTTGGACGCAACAAAGGACTATGAAGTTTTAGAGGATAGCGACGATTTGACGCTTGCTATGGGCTTGGTACGCGGTACAAGGCTCAGAATTGCCTGCGATAACAGACTTTGGATGGAATATCCGGGCGATGAAAGCAGTCAGTCTTTAAGAGAATTTACCTACCGTTATGCATTTATGCCGCATACCGACAAGTGGGAAAAGGCAAAGCTTTATGATAACGCACTTGCGTTTGCCGCACCGATGAAGGTTTGCCAGTTCGGAAAGCAAGAGGGTATTTTTGATACAGATAAGAGCTTTGTTGAAATAGAGGGCGACAACCTTGTATTAAGCTCGGTTACAAAGTCGGAAAACGGTACTGTTTTGGTAAGACTTTATAACCCGACCGATAAGGAAATCAAAGGTAAACTCAATATCGGATTTGATTTTGACAAGGCAAGAAGTATCCGTCTTGACGGCAAGGAAATTGAAAGTCTGAAAAAGGATAAAAACAGTGTGGAAATCAAGGTCGGCAAGGGTAAGATTTATACGGTTGAGGTAATGTGATGAAAATATCGGAGCTTTTTGAGGAAATCTCAAAGTATTTTATTAAGTCCGGTGAGCTTGAATGTCTTATACGGACGATTAATGAAATTTGGTATTTGAGCAGCTTAACAATACAATTCGGAGGTAATTAATATGGAACTGAAAAATAAAAAGGTGTTGTTTCTCGGTGATAGTATAACTGCGGGTGCAGGCGTGTCGTCACCGGAAAAATGTTATGTATCGGTTTTCGGAAAAATATCGGGAGCAACAGTAACAAACTACGGTATAGGCGGAACAAGAATTGCAAAACAGTCATGTAAGAGCGAAAATGAGGTATGGGATCAGGATTTTTTATCCCGGGTTAGCGGTATGGATAATGATGCGGATATAGTTGCGGTTTTCGGCGGAACAAATGATTTCGGTCATGGGGACGCGAAAATCGGTAACATGAAGTCCCGTGATGAATATACATTCTACGGCGCTTTGCATAGTTTGTGTACAAGTCTTATCAATAAGTACCCCAACTCTGAAATTATATTTATGACGCCGCTCCACCGTGTAAGCGAAGATGATGAAGTAAACGAAATCGGCTTAAAGCACGAAGTAAATTTATCGGGATATGTCGATATAATAAAAGAAGTGGCGGGGTATTACGGCTTGCCGGTCCTGGATTTGTTTAATACGAGCGGACTGCAGCCGAAGGTGAGTATAATAAGAGAAATATATATGCCGGACGGGCTGCACCCGTCAGATGCCGGAGCAGAAAAATTGGCAAAAAGGCTCTGTAATTTTCTTTTATCCTTATAAAAATGAGGTACCATAATGAACGAAATAAGAAAGAGCGAATTTTTTGAAAAAGGAAAGGACGGAGTGGGGAAAATCCTCACTCCGGACGATAAAAAGATTGACATAGTTGAATTTGACGATAAGAAATTATGCGTTGTCAAAAGCGGAATGGGTTACCCGGCAATTTATCCGATGTACGAAACGCACTTTGAGCCTAAAGCCGAGGCAATACTTATGGACTTGGACGGTACAAGCGTGCACAGCGAGAGCTTTTGGATATGGGTGATTGAGCGGACAACCGCACGACTTTTGGGCGATAATAATTTTAAACGTGAAACCGAGGACGAGCCGTTCATCTCGGGGCACAGCGTATCCGAGCATTTGCAGTATATGATTGATAAGTATGCAAAGGGCGAGAGCTTGGAATTGGCAAGGCAGTATTACTTTGAAATCGTAAATTATGAAATGGACGAAATTTTAAAAGGCAGAGGCAAACAGGACGCATTTACTCCTGCACCGAACCTGAAAGAATTTTTGACGACCGTTAAAAAAGAGGGCATAAAGCTCGGGCTTGTCACAAGCGGACTTTACGAAAAGGCAATGCCGGAGATAATCTCGGCATTTAAACAGCTTGATATGGGTGACCCGGTGGATTTTTATGACAGCATAATTACCGCCGGACAGGCGCTCCGAAAAGGGCAGACCGGCACGCTCGGCGAACTTGAGCCGAAACCGCACCCGTGGCTTTATGCTGAAACTGCAAGAGTGGGACTCGGTATTCCATTTGAGCGTCGACATAAGGTAATTGGGATTGAGGACAGCTCGGCGGGCGTTGTGTCAATAAAGCTTGCGGGCTTTAGCTGCGTCGGAATATCCGGAGGCAATATTGACAAAGCGGGTGTCGGAGATATGTGCGATTATCGGATTGACGAGTTGATGGAGATATTGGATATTATTATGTAAAGAGCATATGACAAGAGGTGAAGTACAAAATGATGAAAAAAATACATCTAATAGGAAATGCGCATTTGGATCCTGTGTGGCTGTGGCAATGGCAGGAGGGATTTACGGAAATAAAGGCTACTTTCAGAAGTGCACTTGACCGTATGAAGGAATTTCCGGATTTTAAATTTACATCGGCATGCAGTGCATATTATATGTGGATTGAAAAAAGTGACAAGAAAATGTTTAATGAGATTGTCGCAAGAGTTAAAGAAGGCAGATGGAACATTGTCGGCGGTTGGTTTATTCAGCCGGACTGTAATGTTCCGTCAGGTGAGTCATTTGCGCGGCACGCGCTGATAAGTCAGAGATACTTTGAGGAAAAGTTTGGCGTGAAGGCAAATACCGGATACAATGTCGACTCGTTCGGTCACAACGGAAATTTGCCGCAGATACTTAAAAAGAGCGGTATGGATAATTA
>JAQXUJ010000108.1 GCA_029219925.1 Clostridiales bacterium
ATGCAGTCGGAGGAGGATAAAAAAATTTATGAGCATGAACTTCTGCGGCTTAAAATGTCGGTGGAATCCGCGGCTTACCCTGATAATATCATCCTATTCACGCATTATCCGCCGATTTTGCGGAGCTTCCGCAGCAATAAAATGGTGGATTTTATGAAACATTATAATATTCATAAATCTGTTTTCGGACATATTCATTTGTCCGGCGCAAAAAATGTTGTAGAGGGTGATATTGACGGCATTGAATACAGACTTGTATCATGTGATTATAGTGAATTTATGCCTGTAAAGCTTGCTGATTAGATAATAAATTTGTTTTTTTTGAATAAAATAATAAAATTAGCTTGAAATTTTATGTTTTTATGGTATAATAATAAAGATGTAATAATGGCGTATTTTATGCGTCGTACTATTAGATGAGGAGGATTTAAACACATGGCTGTTAAATCAGAACAAGTAGAAAAAAACCTTATTAAATTAACGTTTGAGGTTTCAACAAAGGATTTTTCCGACGCAATGGGCAGAGCATATCGGAAAAATGCGAAAAAGTACAGCGTTCCGGGATTCAGAAAAGGAAAGGTACCCCGCAGCGTAATTGAAAAGTATTATACAGAGGCAGTTTTTTATGACGACGCTATTAACGACGTTTTGCCATCGTCTTACGAAAACGCTTTAAAAGAGGCTGAAATAGAAGCTGCGGCACGCCCTGAAATTGATGTTGAGGAAATCAAAAAGGGCGAACCGGTTGTTTTTACTGCGCTTGTTACAACTAAGCCTGAAGTAAAGCTGGGTGAATATATAGGTATAAAGGTCAACAAAATTGAACACAATGTAACAGATGAAGATATTGATAAGGATATCGAGGTTACAAGAAATAAAAACGCAAGACTGGTTCCCTCCGATGATAAAGCTATTGAAAACGGCGACATTGTAACAATTGATTTTGCAGGAACGGTGGATGGAGTTGCATTTGAAGGCGGCACAGCAGAAAATTATGATCTTGAAATCGGCTCAAATACATTTATTCCCGGATTTGAAGAACAGCTTGTCGGCAAAAAGGTTGATGAGGACGTTGATGTCAACGTAACCTTCCCTGAGGAATATCATGCTCCCGATTTGGCAGGGAAAGCTGCGCTGTTTAAGGTTAAAATTCACGAAATTAAAGTTAAGGAGCTTCCTGAACTTGATGATGATTTCGCTTCCGAAGTAAGCGAGTTTGAAACCATGGCTGAATACAGAAACAGCGTTAAGGAGCGTCTTGAAAAGGCTGCAGCCGAAAGAGTCAAGACGGAAACCGAGAATGCTGTTATTGATAAGGTTGCAGAGGGCTGCGAGGTTGAAATTCCTGACGCGATGATTAATGAAAGAACCGAAAGAATGGTTGAGGATTTTGCTCAAAGACTGCAGTATCAGGGACTTGACATAAACACTTATATGCAGTACACAGGAAATACTGTTGAAGGATTTAAGGAAAGCTTTAAGCCTCAGGCAGAAAAGCAGCTTAAAACTACGCTTGTTCTTGAAGCAATTTCAAAGGCTGAGGACATTCAGGTAAGCGACGACGACGTAAACGAGCGTATTGCGGAGATGGCTAAGCAGTACAACATGGAAGAGGATAAGCTGAAAGAGCTTATGCAGGAGAAGGATATTGAAAATATCAAAGAAGAGCTTTCAATGACAAAGGTTATTGATTTGCTTGTAAGCAAGGCTAAAATTTCGAAGCCGAGAGGAAGAAAGCCTAAGGCAGAAGCTGCTGAATAATACTTCCTCTATTCAAAAAGAAAGGAAATGATGAAATGAGTTTGGTACCAATGGTAGTTGAACAGACAGGCAGAGGCGAGCGCAGCTATGATATTTTTTCAAGACTGTTAGAGGATAGAATTATTTTCCTCGGCGAGGAAGTGACCGATGCATCTGCAAGCCTGGTAGTGGCTCAAATGCTGTATCTCGAAAGCAGGGACCCTGATAAGGATATACAGCTTTACATTAACAGTCCGGGCGGCTCAATAACAGCCGGTATGGCAATTTATGACACAATGCAGTACATAAAGTGCGATGTGTCGACTATTTGCGTAGGCATGGCGGCAAGCATGGGAGCATTCCTTTTAACTGCCGGAGCTAAGGGTAAGCGTTTTGCGCTTCCCAATAGTGAGATTATGATTCACCAGCCTCTTCTTGGTGGTCTGCAGGGACAGGCGACCGATATTCAGATTCATGCGGAGCATATCATTAAGATAAAGAAGCATTTGAATGAGATTCTGGCGGAGCGTTCGGGTCAGCCGCTTGATGTAATAATGGCAGATACCGAAAGAGATAATTTTATGTCGGCTGAGGCTGCGAAAAATTACGGTTTGATTGATGAAGTAATCACAAGCCGGAAGTAACTTAAAGGAGTATAGAGATGGCGAAAGCTGATAACACCCATGAGCTTTGTTGTTCCTTTTGCGGCAAACGTGAGTCGGAGGTAGGCGTTTTGCTGTCCGGACCTAATGTGTATATCTGCGATAATTGCATAAAGCAGTGTCAGGAGGTTTTGGACGGCGGATTTGACTCGAAGAATACCGCTTTGACCGAGAATTTGCCGAAGCCGAAGGAAATCAAGGAAATACTTGACAGCTATGTAATAGGTCAGGAGGATGCAAAAAAAATTCTTTCCGTGGCGGTTTATAACCATTATAAGCGTATTGCCAATTCGGAAAATGATGATGTTGAGCTTCAGAAAAGTAACATCCTTATGATTGGCCCCACCGGGTCGGGAAAAACCTTCCTTGTCCAGAATTTGGCGAGAATACTTAACGTACCGTTTGCTATTTCCGACGCAACAACACTGACCGAGGCAGGTTATGTGGGCGAGGACGTCGAAAATATCTTGTTGAAGCTCATCCAGGCTGCTGATTATGATATTGAGGCGGCTGAAAAAGGAATAGTGTATATTGACGAAATTGATAAGATTGCCAGGAAGGGCGAGAATGTTTCCATAACCCGTGATGTAAGCGGAGAAGGCGTACAGCAGACTCTTTTAAAGGTACTTGAGGGAACTGTTGCGTCGGTACCGCCGTCAGGCGGCAGAAAACACCCCCATCAGGAGTGTATACAAATAGATACAACAAATATTTTATTTATCTGCGGCGGAGCATTTGACGGATTGGAAAAAATTATTGGCAAACGTGTTGGAAAAAAGAGCCTTGGTTTTGGCGCAGAAATTGAAAGTAAAAGAGAAACGGATATTTCCGCACTCTTAAAACAGGTTACACCTCAGGATTTGCTTAAATTCGGACTTATTCCGGAATTTATCGGCAGACTTCCCATTGTGGCAAAGCTGGAAAAGCTTGATAAAACGGCGCTGGTTAAAATATTGACCGAGCCGAAAAATGCTCTTGTAAAACAATATCAGTTCCTTTTAGGGCTTGATAATGTGGATTTAAGCTTTGATGTGGACGCTGTTGAAGCAATAGCCGACCTTGCGCTGAAACGCAATACCGGCGCTCGGGGTCTGCGTTCAATAATTGAGGAAACGATGACGGAAATCATGTTTAATATTCCGTCCGAACCTGATATTAAGAGCTGTATAATTCATAAGAGCTGTATAACGGACGGCGAAGAGCCGGAGATTGTACGGGAAAAAGTAAGTTAATTTAAAAGTGGCATCATATTTGATGTCGCTTTTGAGTTTGAAATTTACTGCAAAAATAACTTTGAAATAACAGAAAAAAATATTT
>JAQXUJ010000109.1 GCA_029219925.1 Clostridiales bacterium
CTACTGAATAATTGCCATTTCTGGAAAGCTGTAAATTCGGAGCAGGTTTTGAAGCAACTTTAAAATTTCTGCCAAAAGAACCTTACCGATTTTTCGGAGGTTCAGCAGTAATACGGACATAATCAAATCCATCATTATTCCATTATTTATATCTTAAATATAGATATTCATTTTATATTTTGATTCCTCGCCTTATATCTCTGTTTTGAACTTCTTGGTTTTTCGGGATATTCAAGCTCAATAAGATTTTTTTCAACTAACGGCATAACATGATTCTTTATTGCGTGAGGTAAGGTTTTAATATGAAGAAAATCTGCAATTTCCCTGCGTGTCCTAAAGATTTCACAAAATGCCAACAATTGTGCCTCTTTACTGTCACCGGATATAGCCGCATTCCTTTCTTTTTTATAAAAACATACTGAAAAATTCCCACGACCATCCCTGAATACAGGCTCAGGCATTCCTGCTTTTTTCAATTCTCGCTTTATTGTAGGGATTCCCGAATAACGATTTTCTGTTTTTTCAAGAACTTCCATCGCAACTGCCAAAACAGGATTTCTGGTATCCGGCTGCACCTTTCCTAATCGGTCTATGCTGATTCTGCCGTACAGTCCGCCGGGATTAATTATTTCCAATCTATCCTCATAAATTATTATTTGTATAGGCATACCTTCTGTATGAATACTGTAATCTCTATGAATCAAGGCATTCAAAATTGCTTCTCTGACCGCTACAGGAGGGTATTCATATCGATCTATTCTTTCTCCTGTTACGCTGTCAATAATTGTTTTGGTTTTAGTGTTTTTCCTAACAAACATAAGTGCTTCATCAAGCATTTGTGGCAATGTACCCTCTATACGCTTATTATCAACAAACCGTTCACCTTCAGGACCTGTTTCACCCATTTCTGTCCCCGGTACCGAAATTGCCGTTATGCACAACTGCGGAAATTGAGCTTGCGGATACTCACCAAATAAAAGCACAGACGCCAGTGTTGGTACACCCTCCCGAATCATATTCATAAGTTCTAAAATTCTTCTATCCGAATTCTGAGCAAGATTAGGTTTATTAAGCTTAAGTTTTATCAGATATTCACTAATAGAATCCTTATTCAAGGCTTCCATACCGACATTTTTTGCGGCTCTCACATCATCCTGATACTTTTTCCTGAATGCTTCATAGCTATATATCTCATACTCCGTCATAGGCTCGTCGGAATCCCCAATTCGAACATATGAACCCTTCAATCTCCCACGTCCTGCATAAAAGCATGGGCGTTCAGAAATATCCAGTCCCGGCACTTCAGCACTTACAAATACCTTTCCATCCTTTGAAAGAACACTAAACACTACCTTTACGCGTGGTTCCATTTGCTTGCATTGTTCAGTAATGTGCTTTTGCAAGTCCTGGGCATCATAAACTCCTACCTCAGCAAAGTCCTGATTTTCATCGATACCAAATACAATGACGCCGCCTTCATCCTGGTTTGAAAAACTCGACAGTGTATCATATATCTTTGAAGGACAACCGTTTTTTGCTGATTTAATCTCAATATTCTGAGTTTCAGCTTTTATGTTTTTTATTTTCTCTATTAATTCGTATAATTCATTCGTAATCATAACAACTACCTCTTTTATTTTTTAAATTATATAACAAAAAACTTAAATTGTCAACAACTTTTAAACATTTTATTTGAATTTCTTAACTAATTTCATTAAATAGTTAAGTTATTTTAAAACAATTTAAGTTATTTGTTAAATTATTTGTCAAAGGTACTATCTTATCTGTTTTTTCCCCTTTCAAAAAAAATTTCACCATTTCCGAATTTTTTTCTTTTTTCCAAGACCTACCCCACCCCGGTTGGTATATATACCAAAAGGAAAAATCATGCATATATGTAAACTCAGGTTTTATATAAAAATTCAAGGGCAGTTTTAGCGCTGACTGCTCTTTTTACATATAAATACATAAGATTTTTAGGGGGCGATGCAAAATCACAGATACCGGCACTGACATTCGTTGGTGTCATATTTTTTTACCCAAAAACAAACGAAAGGAAGCATTAAAATGAAAGAAACTGTATTATGTGAAAACTGTGAAGGAAAATTTGAACGTGAGGAAATGTATGAGGTCGACGGTTTGCTGTACTGTGAGGACTGCTTTTGTGAGCTGTTTTCTGTATGCCCTGACTGCGGAGAGGTTATTCCCGTTTCGGCAGCTGTTTTGGTAAACTCTGGTCGCAATGATGAAAGGTATATATGCGAAAGCTGCATAGAAGACGGATATTT
>JAQXUJ010000110.1 GCA_029219925.1 Clostridiales bacterium
GATGCCGTTTCCGAAATGCTTAAGCCTCATTTTTCCGACATTGAAATAAAAACAGATTTATGCGGAATTGAGCGTGTTGTCGCCGCAAAAAAATCGTGCTGACTGATTTGTCAGCACGATTTTTTAAAATACTTTAACACATTCTCCTGCCGGAGCCTTAATAATTTTTTCATCTTTTATCGGGAAGGTTTTCATTCGCCGATAGAACCACACATCGATTGCCGTCGGATTTTGTACAATACTTCCGTCGGTACTGAATACCAGCGATTCATATGCCTTAACATAGTTATAAATTTCAATATTGGTTGCATACCAGGTATCATCTCTGCCCGACGCCTTCTTTGAAAATTCATCAAGCCGCTCCCAATTATTATCGTTATTAAATTCATAGCTGTGTCCCCAGAGATAAAACATCTTCGGACGCTTATTAAGGCATGTATCACATTCAATATCAATTGAGTTAAATTTCTCCAGCAATTCAAAAAGTCGTTCGTCCTTGTGATGGCAAGTCGGATTTAAACATAACCACTCCCCCGGCAAATCAAACTCATGGGTTGCCTTTGTGGTGCGGGAATATACTATCCCAGCCGACTTCATAACCTCAATAAGCTCCTTGTCCCATGTGCCGTAGGGATATGCCATACCTCTTGTTATGACGCCTGTTTCCTTTTCAAAAAATTCCCGGTCGTGCATTGCTTCGGTAAGTGCCAGGATTGCCGGCTGCTGCTCCATAAACGCATGACTTTCACCGTGTATCGCTACCTCATGTCCGCCCTTTTCATATGCATTTTTAAGCTTTTCAAATCTTTGTCTTCCCTCTGTATCATTTTTAAATCTTGCCGAATTAAGATTAAAAGTACATTTAATACCGTATCTGTCAATTATATCAACAAGCGTAAAATCTGCATCGTTACCGTCATCATAGCTAAGCGTAAGCGCCTTACCGACACCGCCAGGAAATCTCATAAAAATATCCATTTTCCCTCACCCGTTTCATTTTTTCCTCATTATACATCATATTTAAAATAAAGTCAATATTAGTATTGATATTTTATTCAATACAAAGCACACTTATAGGGCAGGGCATACCAAGCTCATATAAAAGCTCGCCTGTTTTTCGTGATACAAAAGTGACGTTATTGCTTGTCTGATTGGTCAGAATAAGCATCTTTTCCGTAACCCACATGTCTCTTGGGTCTTTGCCGTAAGAAGAGTATGTCCTTCTATAATGTAGTCTGCCGTCATATTCAAGCTCACTTACGCTGTTGTCGCCACGATTAGATACGAATACGCTGTTTTTTTCAACACGGATTGCTGCGGCAGTATTGTCTTCCGTACCGGCAAGCGAATCTGTTGTTTCGACAAGCGTCAATTCGCCGTCAGAATATTTCAATACTGAAACGGTGGAGGCAAGCTCATTAACGCAAAATACCGTCCTTCCGTCATCATGAAACGCCAGATGCCTCGGTCCGTGACCTGCCGGTATGTCTACTGTCGATATAATATTTAAATTTTTGTCGTAAACGAATATTTTATCAATCCCCAAGTCGGTCACTAAAATATATTTACCGTCCGGAGAACCTGATACATAATGGGTATGAGGCATATCCTGACGCGGCTGATTCACTCCCCTCCCCTTATGTACATCAACCGTATCCGGCATTTTTATCACGCTGCCCGACAGATAATTAACGCAGTACACGTTTCCGTCAACCTCTGCCAGATGGCATGCCACAATACCCTTTGTACTGAGTATTTTCCCCGGATTTTCCGGTGTACCGTCAATCCCTATGTCATATGACACCAGTCCGCTTGTATTGTCATTAAACGGTGCCCGGAGCAGCGCATGCAGTTTATCCTTTCCCCTAATTGCATACATGGGCATAGGACATTTGCATATGCCTGCCAATTCCGGAGCGTTGCTGCCGTCAAATCGATAATGATATATTCCGCCATCCTCCGCGCATGCGGAAAAATATAAATCGTACATATAAATCTCCATTCCGCCGCCTAAAGCGACCATAAAAATATAGCATGAAAACAATCAATACGTCTGCCGTAATTAAAGAGGTTTGTCATTCTCACTATGTTTCACAAGCCTGACATGAATTTCCGCTTATAAATGCATTCCTCCGTCGATTATGATTTCGGAGCCGGTTATATAGCGTCCTTCATCGCTGCACAAAAGTAATATCGCCGGCGTCACCTCTTCCGGACTTCCCACATATCCCGCCGGAATACTTGCCACTACCCTTTTGTTAAACTCGGCATCAGACAACGCTTCGGTATTTCTTGGAGTTATAATCGCCCCGGGTGCAACGTTGTTTATAGTGACGTTATACGGTGCCAAGTGAGGCGCAATATTTTCCACGAGTTTCTTTTGTGCCGCCTTCGTCATTCCATAAAGTGCAAGCTGCGGGTGATTATTATACTGATTTACACTTCCCACCGTGACAATTCTTCCCCATTTACTTTCCATCATGTGCGAAGCATATTTTTTAATTAGAAAATAGCTGCTCTTCAGGTTACAGTTAAGCTGCGAATCGAACTCCTCTTCGGTAAAGCTGTCCCAATCACGCTTATACTGTATCGACGCATTAAGTATAAGAATATCGACATCTCCTGTTTTCCTGTACAGCTCGTCTATCTCGCTCATTTTTGTAAGGTCTGCGCGCACAGGAACGGAATTTGGTATTTTTTCGCTTGCTGCCCTGCATTTATCATCACTGGTCGCACCGTTTACAAAAACCTGTGCGCCGTGTTCCGCAAGAAGCTGCGCAACGGCAAATCCTATCCCCTGAGTCGCGCCCGTAACAAGCGCTCTTTTCCCTGTTAAGTCAAACATAACTATTCCTCCTACAGAGCTGACTGAGTATCCGTCGGGTCGCCGTTGATTGCCAAATCATATTCGTCGGACCAGTCCAGTCCGCGGTATTCCGCTGCCCGTTCGTCCTTTTCAATAAATTCCATCAGCATATCCAGCATTTCTTTTGTCCATGTATTCTTGTCAATTTCCGCTGTCGTGAACTTGTTAAGGGTAATCATCTCAAAGCCGAACAAATCCTTTACCTGCGTTTTGGCAGCTCCGTCCACAACCTCCGCAACAAGATGCGACGGTATAAACAGCACTCCGCCGCCGGCGCCGAATACTATATCACCCGGCAGACATACTGCGTTTCCTATTCTTGTAGCAGTATTAAAACCCGTCATAATAAAATCCCGAATCGGCGTGGGGTCAATACCACGGTAATAAGCCTGTACACCGTCAATCTTTTTCATCTGCTCAACATCACGGACACCGCCCCAAATGACTGCTCCGCCTGTCTTTGTTTTATTTTTTATAGCTGTTGTTAGATTTCCTCCGATAAAGGTTCCCTTATAAATCTTGTCATACATATCAATAACACAGACATCGCCCTCTGTCAGACTGTCAATCACCCATTGATTATAGGTTCCTGTTCTGCCCTCCTCACGTCCGATATTCTTAGTCACCTCATCAAGGTCGGGACGATATGGACAGAATGTAGCGGTCACTGCACGTCCGACCAGTTTTCTGCCGTCATCGTGAAGGGTTTTAAGTCTTCCCTCAAACTGGCTCTCATAGCCTTTTACGAAAATCGGTTTCCATACCTCCTCCAAGGTCAGCTTATGCAGCGCCTTCAGGTATTTATCCGGCACATAAGGACGTCCGTCATCCATTCTGTCGCCCTTCCACTGCGGCGTTAGCGCAATAATTTCATCTCTGTTATTAAATTTCATTTTAATCCTCCCTTTATGCATTTTCCAAAAGTCCCTTTAAATAACCTATTGCGAAAAGACGTCCCAAAGCGTCATAGCCTGCATTCTGAATGCTTTTACCTGCCATTGTAGGCACATGGTCAACCCTGATTGGTACGTCAATTCCGCATTCCTTATAAAGTCTTATAAGTCTGCCCATTTCAAGCTGACCATTGTCATGGAAGGTTTCGCGGAAATTTTCCTTCGCTCCTGATGCGTTCCTGAAATGTACAAACTTAATTTTATCCGCAAATCGCGGAATAATCTCGTACAAATTTTCTCCCATCATTGCATATGTAGCCTGACACATGGTGATTCCAAGCTTATCCGACTTCACAATGTTCATTGCCTTTTCAATATTATCCGCACAAACCATAATCCGTTCCACCATACCTAATTTACTTATAGGCGGGTCGTCAGGATGCAGTGCCAGTACATATGCCTGTTCATCGGAGTAATCCGTGGGAGTAAAGCCTTCTTCATCAAAGTTGATACCTTCGGTCAACATTTTTAGCGGCTTATACATATTATAAAGGTTTTTCGCCGCAACATATCTACCGTCCCAATGCCATATATTTCCGCATGAGGCACAGCCTAAAAACAAAGGAGTGTATACGCAGTCGGCAAAGATAATTCCCGTATCGTCAGCCAAATAGTAGCGGAACGGTCCGGAATGGCAGTCGTTTACCGCACCGGTTTCCGCAATAAAAAGCGGCATACCGCTTATACGCTGCTCCGAGCAGATTTTAGTCAGTCCCTCTATGGAGTTATGCGTCACCTCCGGCAGCTTTGCGCCTTGGTCAAGATATGAGTGAACCTGTTTAAAATCAAAGCTGTTCCATGGGAAATCATTGTAAACCTTTATCACATCTTTACTGTCGCAGCTTCCGAGGGAATTTACAATCATATGATTAGGGAACAACTCGTGCATTCTTTTTGCCGTTTTTCTGTTCCACTCAGCCAACCTTTCAGCATCGTTATACAATGTTCCGAAGCAGTTCATCTCATTCCACAGCTCGATTGCAAAAATGATGTCGTTATATGCATAGCGTTTTGCATATTCCTCCACCTTATCAAACCACATATCCTGCCAAATGTCCTCCGACAGCCATTCGTCCGCAGTTTCGCATCTTCTGCCGTTTCTATACACCTGCCGGCAAAACAATTTGCTTATATAAGAATCGTTGCCGCTGTAATCCATGTTTCGGAATTGTTCCAATGTAAGCTTCAGCTTTATACCGTATTTTTTTGCCAGCGCGATTACTTTATCCAGCCTTGCGAAACGGTAATAATTAAGCTCTCCCGCCTCGTTGGTATCAACGCTGAAATAATCATGTCCGCACCACAGCCGAACAATATTCACACCATTTTCCGCAGCTTTTTTTAACCATAACTCATATTGCCGAAGTCCAAGATAGGCACGTCCGTCCGACTGCCCAAATTCTTCTCCGTTGCTCACCGCAAAGCTCTCCGGGAAAGCCATATTTATCCCTATAGGCATAAATGACGTACCGTCTGCGTATGAAAAATACCTCTTGTCCCGGCTGCTGACCCTGATATATCCATGACCTTCGCCTCGAACAGCTGTAAAAGAGTACCTTTTCAGTACTCTTTCACAGTTCATTTCAAAGACATGGTATTCTCCCTCACAATCCGCCGCGTAACGGTATCTGTAATCGGCATCACCGGGCTTAATATGCTCATATCCTTCGCTGTCATATGTAATATCAGCATTCACGTATTTAAACGGCTTTACAATATCTCTTTTTCCATCCGGACGTTCTATTAAAATTTCCGACACATTCTCTCCGGCAGAGTATTCAAACTCCCCATAAACAATCTGCTTCATTTTAACTCCATTCTCTGTCATTTGCCCACTCCAAATCCCATTGCTCGGTAGATGCCCATGCTTCGGGATACTTTTCATGCATATGCTCGGCAATAAGTTCCTCGTTAAGCTCGTCTATACCCAGACCCGGCTTGTCCGGAACATTGATAAAGCCGTCTTTGATAAGCGGATTTTCTATTCCCAGCGCCAAATCGTTCCACCAAGGAATATCAATCGAATGATACTCAACCGCAAGAATATTCTGTACAGCTGCCGCCGCATGAATTGCCGCCATGCATGCAATGGGGCTTTCCGCCATATGTATCGCCATAGCTACTCCGTATTTTTCACACATATCGCCCAGCTTCTTC
>JAQXUJ010000111.1 GCA_029219925.1 Clostridiales bacterium
TGGCAGCAAGCTTGATATGCAGCTCGCATTCGGTATCGTAGCAGGTAAGGACAGCGATTCAATCGACCTTGCTGTTGTATCAACAGTAGGTGGTAAGAATGTAATCAACAAGAACATTGCAGATGATAACACAACACTTCAAGGTATCTATAACTTCTCATTTGCAAATGATTGCGTAACTTACACCTATGATCCGTACAACACTCAGACAACAAAGGTTAAGGAAAAGATTCAGGCAGAGGCTTCACCGGCAGCTCTTAAGAATTCGAACTTCACATTGTTCGAAACAGAGGCTGACAGCGATGTAATCTGGTGGAAGACTGCTTCCGATGCTGACGATGCAACATATGCTTCAAAGGCAAGCGGAAACAACATCGAAGACTATGCTAACTATGCAATGGTTATGGTAGTTGAAGGCGAAGTTGTTGCAGTATATGAAATCCTTAGATAATCTTTGCAGATAATCTGTAGAAATTCATAGACAATAAAAAGAGAGTTGGGCATTATGCTCAACTCTTTTTTGCATATTTCTTTTATCGTTCTATGTATAAAGCTGCGGCATTATTTTGCCGCTAACCGTCATGTTATATGCTGCGCATAAAACATGAACAGTATGCAGATAATAACAAAAAATAAAGCTGCGTGAGGACTGATTTATACTGTTCGCCAGCGGAACGGAGAGAAGAATATGCAAATAGCAGGATCAATTTTATCAACGCTTATAATGTCAATAGTATCACTGACAGTTCTGTTTATTTTGGCAAAATGTATTGGTAACAAACAGTTGTCAGAAATAAATCTCTTTGACTATATTAACGGCATAACCATTGGGTCCATTGCGGCGGAAGTAGCAGTATCAAAGCCGGCGGATGCCATGATCCCCCTTACCGCCATGATCCTTTACGGTCTTGCTACAACGGCAATATCTATCATAGCGTCTAAATCAAGGAAGGCGCGTAAAGTGTTGTCCGGAAAGGCAACAATACTTATGAACAACGGAACAATTTACCGTGATGCTATGAAAAAAACCCGGCTGGATTTGGATGAATTTCTTGCCATGCTGAGGGTAAACGGTTATTTTGACATTGCGCAGATAAAAACAGTAATCTTAGAGCCTAACGGGCGTATGTCTATACTTCCAAAGGCAGAAAATAGACCGGTAACACCTAAGGATGCCGGATATGATGTGGGGGAGGAGTATTTATTTTATAATGTGATTATGGACGGACGGATTATGGAGGAAAATCTTCATCGTGCCGGAAAGGATAAAAACTGGCTTATGCAGGAGTTGAAAAAACAGCATGAGGGTAGTGTAAAAGACATTTTTCTTGCCTGCTGCGACGCAAATAACACCTTGAACGTATTTAAAGCAGGCCGATATTAGTTAACGCATAGAATGTATAGAAAAAAAGAGGACAAGTGCAATTGTCCTCTTTTAGTAAATCAAAACAAATATTTATGCCAATCGGATTGTTTTAATAATCTGTTTATTGATCGGTTCATCATTAAAGTTTGTTTCACAGGTAGCAATGTCGTCTACAATATCCATACCGTCTGTTACCTTGCCAAAGGCTGCATACTGTCCGTCAAGATGCGGTGCATCCTTATGCATAATAAAAAACTGACTGGAGGCAGAATTTGGAAACATGGTACGCGCCATGGAAAGAATGCCTCGCGTGTGTTTCAGGTCATTCTTATGACCATTGGCGCTAAATTCGCCAACAATGGACTCAGACTGCTTTGAGTTTCCCTCAGCATCATAACCACCGCCTTGAATCATAAAGCCTGAGATTACGCGGTGAAAAATCAATCCGTCAAAAAAGTTATCTTTAATGAGCTTTACAAAATTTTCAACCGTTATCGGCGCAATGTCGGGATAAAGCTCTGCCTTAATAATTCCGCCGTTTTCCATTTCAATTTCAATGTTTGTCATTTTTCTACTCCATTATCTCTATAGTTTTAATTACAATTGCGTTTTCAGGAACATCAGTCATTTTCTGACCGTCGTATTTAAGACCATTAGACGTCACTGTACCGGTCACCGCTGTGGTTTTGGTTCCGGCGATTTCATCAACCACATCCAGTCCTTCGGTAATTTCACCGAAAGCAGCATATTCACCGTCAAGATGTGGAGCAGCTTCTTGCATAATAAAGAACTGGCTTGAAGCTGAATCCTTGTCATTGGTACGCGCCATGGAAAGCACTCCCTTTGTGTGCATCAGATTATTTGTGACGCCATTGGATGAAAATTCGCCCTTAATGGTTGACGCCTCTTTAGAGTCAAAGTTTCCGTCATAAAAGCTCTCGTCGAAGCCGCCGCCTTGAATCATAAAACCCGGTATGACCCTATGGAAAATCAATCCGTCATAAAAGTTATTTTCTACAAGTTTTACAAAGTTTTCCACCGTTTTTGGGGCAACATGGGGGTAAAGCGCCGCCGTCATAGTCCGCCCATCGGTAAGTGTAATTTTAATGTTTACCGGATCGGAACGGTCTACGTCCGATTGCTGAGCTATCGGAGCAGGTGTTGCTGTGGGTTCGGGAGTCTTAACCTCCGTTTTGCAGCCCGTCTGTGCGCCTATGGTCAGCGAAAGTAAAAAGCTTAATAAAATTTTCATGCCTAATCTCCTTTTATTCATTAATCTCACCGCTTTCTGTATTCTCTTCCTCCTCAATATGTCCGGTAGTTGCGATGCTTACAACCTTAATGCCATCTGCCGGTTTCATTACACGTACGCCCTGTGTCTGACGGGAGTATGTGCTGATTTCGGCTGTGTGAGTTCTTATTATAATTCCGTCTGAGGTTATCATTATAATGTCATCATCATCGGTAACCGCTTTCAGTCCGGCTACGTCGCCGGTTTTTTCTGTAAGCTTATAGTTAAACACTCCCTGACCGCCTCTTGACTGAACCTTGTATTCATCAAAGGAAGTCTTTTTGCCATAGCCGTTTTCGGTAATTGTAAGGAGCTGTGCGTTATCCTCGACCGTTACGGCATCAACAACATAGTCGCCTGGTTTCAGACGTACACCGCGCACGCCATGGGCTGTTCTGCCCATAGGACGAACATCGCCTTCGGCAAACCGGATTGCCATACCTTTGCGTGTTCCGATAATGATTTCATCGGTATTATCGGTAATTTTAACGCTGATAAGCTCGTCGCCTTCAGCAATATCAATTGCACGCAGACCGCTTGTTCGGATTTTGGCATACGCCATAAGGTCGGTCTTTTTAATAGTTCCCGCTTTGGTGATAAATGTGAGATACTTGCCGTCGGCAAACTCGGATACCGGGATTACCGCCGTAATCTTTTCGCCGTTTTCAAGTGGCAGAAGATTTACAATAGCAGTACCCTTAGCTTGTCTGCCGCCTTCGGGGATTTGGTACGCCTTCAGGTGATATACTATGCCGCGGTTGGTGAAGAACAGTACATGGTCATGGGTTGACGCCGTGAAAATGTGCTCAACGAAATCCTCTTCCCTTGTGGCAAGACCGGTAATTCCGCGTCCGCCGCGGTGCTGGGATTTATATGTGTCAACCGGCACCCGTTTGGTATATCCCGTATGAGTAAGAGTGATGACTACGTCTTCCTCTTCAATTAAGTCTTCATCCTCAAGGTCAATAGCTGCCATAGAAATCTCGGTACGGCGTTCATCGCCGTATTTGGCTTTTATTTTAAGGAGATCCTCCTTGACGATTTCAAGAACCTTCTCCTCATGTGCGAGAATATCCTGAAGCGACGCCACCTTTTCGGTGAGCTGTTGAAATTCGGTTTCAATTTTTTCCCGCTCCATGCCGGACAAACGTCCCAGCTGCATCTGAACAATAGCGGTTGCCTGCTCATCAGTCAGTGAGAAACGCTCGCTAAGAGACATCTTTGCGTCGGCTATTGAAGATGATTTGCGGATTATGGCTATTACCTCGTCAACATTATCCACAACAATTTTATAGCCCTCCAGGATATGCAGGCGTTCCAAAGCTTTGTTTAGGTCGAAGCTTGTACGGCGCTTGATAACGTCCTCCTGGTGGTGAATATATGCGTCAATCAATTCCCGCAGATTAAGAATTTTCGGCTCCTTGTCCACAAGGGCAATCATGATTGCTCCGAAGGTTTCCTGCATCTGCGTGTAGTGGTACAGATTGTTAAGCACCACGTTGGCGTTTGCGTCCCGCTTTATATCGATAATAAAATGCATGTTTGCATCCGATTCATCACGGGTGGAGGCAATGCCGTCCAGCTTACCGTCGCGGACAAGTTCATTAATGTACTTTTCAAGCCGTGCTTTGTTAACTTGATAGGGGAGTTCGGTAACGACAATTCTCTGTCTGCCGTTGTCCAGTTCCTCGATTTCAGCTTTGGCACGGACTATAATACGTCCACGGCCTGTGGTATAGGCTTTACGTATACCGCTTTTACCCATTATAACGCCGCCGGTCGGGAAATCCGGACCTTTAATATAATTCTGCATAAGCTCGTCAATGGTAATCATCGGGTCCTCAATGGTTGCGATAATTCCGTCGATGGTTTCGGACAGGTTATGGGGAGGAATATTCGTAGCCATACCTACCGCAATGCCCGATGAACCGTTTACAAGCAGGTTGGGAAAGCGTGACGGAAGCACGTCAGGCTCAAGCAGTTTATCGTCATAATTGGGTATAAAATCAACCGTCTGCTTTTCTATATCGGAAAGCATTTCAGCCGACAGCTTGGACATTTTTGCCTCAGTGTATCGGTATGCGGCAGGGGGGTCGCCGTCGATTGAACCGAAGTTACCCTTGCCCTGAACCAGCGGATAGCGCAAGGAAAAATCCTGCCCCAAACGCACCATCGCATCATAAACCGACGCGTCGCCATGGGGATGGTATTTACCGAGCACATCGCCGACGGTGGCGGCGGATTTCTTAAAAACCGCCTCATAAAGAAGTCCTGCCTCATACATATCGTACAGAATACGTCTGTGAACCGGTTTCAGCCCGTCGCGCACATCGGGCAGCGCTCTTGCAACGATTACGCTCATAGCGTAGTCTATATATGATTTTTTCATTTCTGAATTAAGCTCGACATCGACTATTTTTTGATTTTCTATAGCCTCCATATCAAGCTCTTTTTCTTTGAATTTTTTTGCCATTATGCTTAACCCTCCTAACGGGAATATGGTCATATTCAACTAATTAATTATACCATAAAACAGCAAAAAAATCAAGTATTTCACCGAAAAACAAGACTATTCTGCGGCAAAAACAATGCGCATATCGTCTTTTTTCGGTGTCCTGAAGGTAAGAGGTGAAAAGGCGGATATTTTAGAAAAGCCGGCAGCAGAAAATATGCGTTTAATTTCCTCTTCGGAGTAGGCGTGCTGAAGATGTCTTTCGCCGAAACGTGTGTATGCGCCGCCGTTTTTAACAAAAAAATTCAGGTACATATCGGACATTTTTGTGTTATCGTAAAATTTATTTTCCCAAGTATAAAAGACCTTATCTCCGTCATGAATAAAGGTGTTGTTTCCGATATAATGCTTCAGCTTGTATTCACTGCTGATGTCAAAGATAATTATGCCGCCCGGTTCTAAAAAGCATGTGCGGATTTGCTTTGCAATTTTGTAAAGTGTATTTGGGTTTAAGATGTAGTTAAATCCATCAATCATACACAAAAAAGAGTCACAGCCGCCGTATAAATCCAGTTTTGACAAATCCTGTTCCAGAAACATGACATCAAGCCCGCTGCCTAAGGCTTTTTCCCGGGCAATCGACAGCATATCAAAGGATTTATCAACCCCAATCATATCATAGCCGCGCCGTGCCAGAGGAAGGGTTATATTACCGGTTCCGCAGGCAAGATCACAGACAATTTGGGGAGATTTATCAAAGTACCCAAACAGATTTTCAATATAATC
>JAQXUJ010000112.1 GCA_029219925.1 Clostridiales bacterium
TCGTGAGCCATCTTCTTCCGCTGCGTTTCATCATCGGCAACATACATTGAATTTGAGCTGATGTACTTTGCGTCTCTGCCGTCAGCATAGACAAACAAATTTTCCTTTGCCAGAAGTGCAAAAAAGTCCTCCAGCAAACCAAGCCTATGCATATAGTCCCTCGGCACAAAGTAGTGATGCCCCTTTGCGGATATATTTATTGCGTGCAGCAATATCATATATTTTTCCACCATATTCTCAATGCTGTTATTCGATATGCAGTCGCGGTAAAGCTGAAAGCGTGTGTTTGCCTCATCAAAATACCGCACAATACGCTCATCAACGCCAAGGTCATGTCCCGAAAGCTGCATTATACACTGCTCTTTATCAAGCGTGATATTCGCAAGCTTTTTATAGCTGTTCGTACTGTCCAAAAGCGTTTCCTCCACAAGCTCACGCGACAGAATATTATCGTCGCACCGCTTATTATCACGGCAGTAGATTTTCAAGACATCACTGTTTTCCTCTTGTATCCTGTCATAAATATTGCTTGTCGCACTCTTGAACGCATCGGTTACCGACGCTTTATCCGGCACCTTTACGGGAAAGCCTATCGCGTCGCATATTTCCTGCACTCTTGCCCTTTTCACAATAAGCCGCGGAAAGGAATAGTACATATACTTTCCCATAATCTCCGACTGCTCACCGTTTTCTGTGTTGATAATCATAAATTTAGACATATATTTGTTCTCCTTTCATTTTTACGCTGCCGTCTGATACCGTGCCCTTGCCGCCATATAATCGTCAATGCCGTTATAGCGCGGATTCCAGTTATATTCCCTGTATTCCACGCCCATATCGGAAAGCACGGATTTTATCTTCCGCACAGCTGCTCTCACATTTTCATTCGTTCGCTTGTCCATATCCAGCATAATATTTATTCTCTCAATTCCCATTTGCAAGATTGTATCTGTAAGGTATTCCGTGGAGTTTACGCCCGGAATCGCAAGGAACAGCTTTCCGCCGGACAGAACGCTTGAAATATCGCTCTTCATCGGTCCCTCTGTCAGAAATGCAGTTTTTGACGTAACATCGCCGACCACGTGCACCCAGCTTTTCGCACCGGTGCCGCCGCGGTAGCCGTTAGTCGAAAACCATCTGAACTTTTTGCCGTCGCCGCCGCATATATCAAGCCGCACCTGCAAGCCCTGGATATATCCGTCCTTATCGCATACCGGGATAAATATTCCGCCGTTTTTGTTCGTATACATACACCACTCGCCGCTGTCCGCACGGAAAAATCCGGGTATGCCGTCAAGATTATGCTTTTGCAAAAGCCCGGCAATTACCTTTTTGCGATAATTCATATCCTGCGGCATACTTTTATACATAAATCTGTGAATATCGTTAAAGTCCAGTCCCCTGCTCACAAGATTGTCATAGTGACGCGGTTCAAGCCTTAACATATTCAAAAAATCATAGTACACATTATGCCTGTCATAAAGACTTCGGATCGGATTTTCGGCTGTTTTGATAACCGACCTTGGCGGCGGACTGCACGAACATTTTTTCCTCAGTTCCTCATACGCTTCACGGTTGCTTATGTTATTGACCCTTGCATAGAGCGAAACGCTGTTACCGCTTTCATTACACAAAAAGCAATGGAACCGTTCTTTATCGCGGTTTATTCCGAGGTGATATTTCTTATCACCGCAGAACGGACACCGTGCCTTGTATTCCGCCGTTTTGGTTTTTCTCTGATACAGCGATATACCGCACAGTCCGGCAACCTCGATAATATCAAAGTTCTGATACTCATACATTTATGCCGCCTCCTTCCTTTCCTGTCCGGAGCTTGACTGAACGGTAAGCTGTGTACGCTTTGCAAATGCGAGCATAACCTGGTTCGGCATAGCGTCGATACTGCCGGTAATGCTTTCGGCATTATCTATATAGGTCGGGTAGCAAAGCCCGGTAAGGCTCTGCAAAAGACGCGATACCTCAAGCCCCGCCCTGACCTTTTCCGAATTGGATATCCAGCGATAGTCCTTGCCGTCATATGTAAACCGAAAGGTGTCCTTGATTTCACCCGTCGATTTTACCACATCAAAAAGGCGTATTGCTGAATGCTTCATCTTAAGCTTTGACAGCACCATTTCCGCACGCTTTGCCGCGAACTCACCGAGTGCCGCAACCACTTTTTCAAGTGTTTGTATCTTCTCGGCAATCTCATCTCGCTGCTTTTCCAAGCCTTCAATTTTCTGCATTTCCTTTTCGGTATTGTACATAGCATCAACCTGTGCGGAATAT
>JAQXUJ010000113.1 GCA_029219925.1 Clostridiales bacterium
TAGTCGATTCCCTTGATTTGGGTAATAAATCGGCGCGGATGAGCATGCTTCACTCTTTTTATTGCTGGGGCGAGTTGCTTGTTGTAATTATTTCGACGACGGTAATCAAAATATTTAATGGCAACGCATGGTGGATTATGACTCTTTGCTGGGCTGTTATTCCTGTCATTAACGCAATACTATTTACAATTGTTTACATACCTGAAATAGGAGATGAAGTGTGCGAAACGCCAAAATCACTGCTTAGGTCGCGGACGTTTATAACGATGTGTCTGCTTATGACCTGTGCCGGAGCTGCTGAAATAGCTATGGCGCAGTGGGCATCTTTGTTTGCTCAGAAGGGACTGGGGGTCACGAAATTTGTGGGCGACATGCTGGGACCAGGTATGTTCGCATTGTTTATGGGAAGCGGCAGACTGCTTTTCGGGATATTCGGTGGCAGACTGAATTTGCAAAGGTCACTGATATTTTGCAGTATGCTTTGTGCGATGTGTTACATAACCGCAGCCGTATCAAAAAATCCATATACTGCGTTGATGGGCTGTTCAATAACAGGTTTTTCGGTCAGTATAATGTGGCCGGGGGTTTATTCCTATTCCTCAAGAATGATACCGACAGGCGGGACAGCAATGTTTAGTATTCTTGCGCTTTTTGGTGATATCGGCTGTTCTTTGGGCGCATGGCTGTGCGGAGTTGCGTCGGATTTCTCGCAGAAACTGAGCGTATTTACAGGATATGCAGATAGGAGTGGGATAACATATGAGCAGATGGGATTAAAATTCGGAATCGGGATTTCTGCGCTGTTTCCAATTATAATGATTGTGTTGTTGTTCCTAACAAAGCGGAACATAAAATTATAAAGTAGTAAAAAAACTCTTGACAATTGCTGCATATGTGTGTTATAATAATCCTTGTTGGTAACATGCGCCGGTAGCTCAGTTGGATAGAGTGTTTGGCTACGAACCAAAAGGTCGGGGGTTCGAATCCCTTCCGGCGTACCATTAAAAAATCGCTTAACTAAGCCGTTTTTGGTAAAGTAAGCGATTTTTGTTTTGCCTTAAAACAGGCGAATAATTCAACTATAATTCAACCCTATTTTAAAATTATGCGTTTTTCAACAATATATCGGATAATATTTCAGCGTTCTTTTTGTCTGCTGCCTCCATAACATGAGCATATATATTTGCTGTTGTGGAAACTTGAGCATGTCCCAAGCGTTTGGATATCGAAACGCTGTCAACACCGTTATAATATAGCATGCTTGCCATTGTATGTCGGAATGCGTGCGGGTTTATATGGGGTAAATTATACTTTTTTGAAAACTTATTCAAATAGTCGGTTACGCTGTCGGGGTGCATTGGATTTCCATTGTCTTGTGAAAATACAAAATTATTGTCTTTATAATATGCGCCAAGCCTTAGCCGCTCCGTTAATTGCCATGTTTTATATTTTTTCAATAGTTGGATTGTTTCAGACGGTAGAGAAACAAATCTTTTTGATGTATCTGTTTTTGGTGTACTTTCCATATATGCCTATAGGTCTGAAGCCGTATGAATTGTCACTGAATATTGACTCGTATTTCCACATCAACTGCTGTGATACACCGCTTCCTCCCCCTTTAACATTGCTGTTAAAGGCTTGCGGTTCACTACGCTTGGCGGTAACTACCCGCGACCGGACTTTCACCAGTAAGATATGTGCCATGCCCGACACACAGGCAAAAAATATGCACGTCAAATTCAAACGTGCATATTTTTAAATTTGTCCATAAATTAGGATGCAAACTTTATGTTGAAGAGGTTATGAAAAACACAGGTCAGATAGACAAAAACACATGGACAAAAGATATGCTTGATTTGCTAACGGAATTCATGGTTCAGGAGATTGAAAAAAGCAGAGAAGGCTCTCCGATGGCATGTGAATATGTCAACCTCCGATTTTGCCGAGAAGTATGTATTTTTGTCAATGAATTAATATGGTGAGAGCGCACACTTATGATGTTTTATGATATTAAAAACATTGTCCGTAGGCTATGATTTTTTGAAAATTTTCAATGCTCATAAAATATTGTGATTTATTCTGAATACATTCCTTTTGGTAAAAAATTAATAGTTATATTTAATAAAATCATTTTTCGGGCAAACACCAAACTCTGACTTGTATGCTCTGAAAAATGATGTATAATCGTTAAATCCGCATTTCATATACACCTTTGTCGGAGCTTCGCCCTGCTGCAGAAGCTCCTTTGCAAAAATCAGACGTTTTGCCGTCACGTACTCCCATACGGTCGAGCCGGTCATGCGCTTGAATTTGCGGTTGAGCTGTGATTTGCTTATATAAAATTTTGAACATATGCTGTCAAGAGTCAGCGGCTCGGTCAGATGTTTATTCAAATATGCAATCAAATCCGAAAAGTCATCCCGCTCCGTTGGCAAATTTAAGACCTCGCCGCGGCATTCGTACATTTCATTTATAAGTATCGAGAGATACAGTTGTTTTATATCATCGCTTTCGCTTGAAATTATTTTATCCAGATAATACAGCCAGTGCTTGTCCTTAAACATTGAAAAAGGAAAGCGATTTCCCCGGCCGAGGGCTAACCCGTCAAAGAATGTGAGAATGTCGCGCGTCTTATTGTCCGCGGCACCGAGCAAATCAAAATTGACCACAACTCGTTCATAGGGTGTAGGAGATGTTATCATCAGAGTGTGAGCTTCACCTTTTTTTATGAATAAAATATCGCCGTGCTTCAATTTATATATATTTCCTTCAACAAAATATTTTGCGTTTCCGGACAGGAAACAATATATTTCATAAAAATCATGCGTATGCATATAAAATTCATTTAAATCGGGGTTCTGTGTGAACGTCCTTTTGCAATCGAGAAAAAAATCACTCATTATATTATTAACTCCTTCCGCATATCTATTATATCATATAATGCGTATTTTTGCAATGTTTTTCTGATTTTATTTGTAATTGATTTATTATATAATCTGAAGTATAATGATGATAATGATATTTTGATTTTTGGAGGTATCAAAATGAGAAGTACAAAAATTTACGCGTTTGCCGATGAGGCAAGCCCGATGATTGACCGCCAGATAGCGGCAATGAAAAGAAACCATCTCAGCGGCCTTGAAATAAGGAATGTTGACGGAACAAATGTATCCGATATTTCTTTGGAAAAGGCGGCGGAGGTGAAAAAGAAGCTGGACGATAACGGTCTTTGCGTGTGGTCGGTCGGCTCGCCTGTAGGCAAAACGGACATAAACGGAGATTTTAAAGCGGATATCGAAAGCTTTAAGCATACGCTGGAGGTTGCGCAT
>JAQXUJ010000114.1 GCA_029219925.1 Clostridiales bacterium
AGATAACATTTAATCGTGTTACCTGTCTTTTTATGTATTATAAAAAACACTTGAATAATGCTATGTTTTATGATATAATATTTATACAACAATTTACAATAGAATTTACAACAATCCATCTATACAATAACAAAACTACATAAAACATATCAAAAGCATAAAACCGTTAAAACCCCTGTAAATACTGTATGTTTATACAATGACAAAACATAATAAAATAACATAAAAATCCAAATAAACAATTCCCGACAATGAAGCCGTTGGATAAGTAAAAAACGGAAAAAGTCAGTATTTATGCAAGCTTGTGACTTCACAAAATAAATTTACATCATTATATCAAGTTTACCCCCATCGGGGTTAAAACGATGCATAGATTAATGCATACCATTCCAGGACTTGTAAGAACTGCATAACACTCACCACCAACCAACATATTATGGTTGGTGGTTTTTGCTGTTTTTTGTTAAAGTATTGATTTTTTGAAAAGTATGTGGTATAATAGAAGTACATTATCACAGACTAACGGTGATAGTGAGAAACAGACAAAACACTGAATTTCTGCCCTTATTCTTTTAAAGGTGGGATTTGGTGGGCAAAATCACAATGTAATGATTGAAAATGGCATCAGATAAGAAAAAATTTTAAGTATCATTGTAAGGCAAGACATGGAAAATGCTTTGAAGGTCTTTTAAAGAGATATTTTGGATAATTGGTTATAGGTTAACTGATTAAATAGAAAATTTAGAAAGGGGCATACTATGAATAAATATTCAGGCACACAAACCGAAAAAAATCTTGAGGCTGCGTTCGCCGGTGAATCCCAGGCACGCAACAAATACACCTATTTTGCTAGTGTTGCGAAAAAGGAAGGCTATGAACAGATTTCGGCTCTTTTTCAGAAAACTGCCGATAATGAAAAGGAACATGCAAAGCTATGGTTCAAGGAACTCAACGGCATAGGCGACACGGCGCAGAATCTTGCTGCGGCCGCTGACGGCGAAAACTATGAGTGGACCGATATGTACGAAGGCTTCGCAAAAACAGCCGAGGAAGAGGGTTTTACCGAGCTTGCAGCTAAATTCAGATTGGTTGCAGCAATTGAAAAGCATCACGAAGAACGTTACCGTGCTTTGCTTAAAAATGTTGAAACCGCCGAAGTCTTTAAAAAGAGTGAGGTTAAGGTATGGGAATGCCGGAACTGCGGCCACATCGTTGTGGGTACCGCTGCGCCGGAAGTATGTCCCACGTGCTCACATCCCCAAAGCTTCTTTGAGGTTCACTGCGAGAATTATTAAACCATATAAAAGGAGGTATATAGACTATGAAAAAATATGTTTGTCCTTGCGGATATGTTTATGATCCCGAAGTCGGCGATCCCGACAACGGAGTTGCTCCCGGAACAGCATGGGAGGATGTTCCCGAAGATTGGGTATGTCCCGTATGTGGTCTTGGAAAAGACATGTTTACAGAACAGTAAAATTTACATGCAATAAATATCCACCCGCACAGCGGGTGGATATTTATTTGGTAATCCGGCGCTTATACTACCGTATTCCCGTAACCTTCACCATGTTATGAAAAAGCATGTACGCACAAATCTATAGCGTTTCTATCTTATTCGCAAGATTATCCAGCCAATCCCCTTCAAACAGCTCAATCATACCGCTGTCACAGGCAGCCGCCAGCTTGGAATTAATAGGTATTTTAGCAACGGTATCCACGCTATGCTCCTTCGCCATTTCATCTATATGGCTTTTTCCGTAAATATAGTGCTTTTCATGACAGCTCGGACACTCGAAATAGGACATATTTTCAGCAATACCGATTACCGGCACATTGAGCAGTCCCGCCATCTTGACCGCTTTTTCCACAATCATGCCCACAAGCTCCTGTGGCGAGGTAACCACCACAATACCGTCAAGAGGAATGGACTGAAATACCGTCAGCGGTACATCTCCCGTTCCCGGCGGCATATCTACAAACATATAGTCTACGTCCTTCCAGATAACCTCCGTCCAGAACTGCTTTACCGCTCCGGCAATGACAGGTCCCCTCCATACAACAGGGTCGCTGTCATTTTCAAGAAGAAGATTAATCGACATAATCTGTATTCCTGTTTTACTGTTTACGGGGAAGAGTCCCTCGTCGGTGCCTTCCGCCTTGTCCCTGATACCGAAGGCCTTAGGTATGGACGGCCCGGTAATATCGGCGTCCAGTACGGCGGCGTTATATCCCCTGCGCTGCATAGTCACCGCAAGCATTGAGGTAACCAGTGACTTTCCCACGCCGCCCTTGCCGCTTACCACACCGATAACTTTTTTTATGTCGGACAGCTCATGGGGCTTTTCAAGAAAGCTTTCCGGCGTTCTTTCACCGCAGCTTTCACTACATTCCGAACAGTTATGACTACAACTTTCACTCATATGTTTTCTCTCCCTTTTCTTCTGAAAAATTTCGGGGCGAAAATGACGCCCCGCAGTTTTTATTATTCTTTTATAAGCTCTTTGACGGCAGTTGCCAGTCCGGCAACACCCTGAATCTGTGACGGAATAATAATCTTTGTGGCTTTTCCGTCGGCGGCCCTTTCAAAGCTCTCCAGCGATTTAATAGCAATATATGCGTCGCTTGGATTTGCCTCGTTAATCTTTTTAATACCCTCGGAAAGAGCGGTCTGAACGCGGATAATCGCCTCAGCCTGACCCTCAGCCTCCTTAATTGCCGCCTGTTTTTTAGCCTCGGCACGAAGGATTGCAGATTCCTTTTCACCTTCCGCCATGAGGATTGCCGCTTTTTTCTCACCCTCTGCCTTTAAAATTGACTCACGACGCTCACGCTCAGCCTTCATCTGCTTTTCCATTGCGTCCTGAATTTCCCGGGGCGGAATAATATTTTTAAGCTCCACACGGTTAATCTTAATACCCCATGGGTCGGTTGCCTCATCAAGAATAGCACGCATTTTCGTATTAACAATATCTCTTGATGTCAGCGTTTCATCAAGCTCCATTTCGCCTATAATATTACGCAGTGTTGTGGCGGTCAGGTTTTCAATCGCCATCATGGGGCGCTCGACGCCGTAGGTAAACATCTTCGGGTCGGTAATCTGATAATACACAACCGTATCAATCTGCATGGTTACGTTATCCTTTGTAATAACCGGCTGCGGCGGAAAATCCACTACATGCTCCTTTAAGCTTACCTTCTTGGAAACCTTTTCAATAAACGGAATTTTTACGTGGAGTCCAACTCCCCAGGTCTGGCTGTATCCGCCGAAGCGCTCTATAATATACGCATGTGCCTGAGGAACAATTTTGATATTTGCAATAATACCAATAATAATGATAACCAACAATACTAATACATATCCCATAATAATCTCCCTTCCGCCGCTTACACGGCATAACTTTTTACACCTTCACGCCGTCTGTCTGTCCCTGTTACCTGATGGTTCAAACGGCAGCATTATCCTTTGCTTCCTTTTTAACGATAAGCTTTACGCCTTCTATCTTTTCCACCTTAACGACGCTTCCCTCCTCTATGGGAAGTCCGTCAGACGAGCAAACCGTCCAGAATTTTCCGTCAATTTTTGCCTCGCCGTCCTCACCCATACTGTTCACTCCGCGGGTAATAACCGCCGTTTTGCCGACAAGGCTGTCCGCATTGGTGGCAACCTTTTTGTTTTTCGTCAGCTTTTTAACCACAGGGCGTGTACAGACAAGAAGAATAGCTGCCGCCGCTACAAAAACAACTGTCTGTGTAATTGTATCCGCTCCCAGCAAGGACGCTATGAGTGCGCACACGGCTGCTCCCGCAAACCATATTGAAACAAACTGGACCGTGACTGCCTCGATAATACCGAAGACAACCACCGCCGTCAACCAAATAGTATTCATACAGCAGCTCCTTTCAAAACTATTCGATGTCCAGATAGAATAATATCACAGTATACATTAAAAAGCAACAAAAATATTATACAAAAACCTGACAGAAAACACTATATTTATTCTTTACTATCTTACCGTAAAATTAAAAATATTCAAAAAAAGAGGACATCTGCATACCGCAAATGCCTCCCTAAATAATTTATTTCCAGTTAAAGGTTGCAAGACCGTAAATATAAAGGCCGAGTATTGCAACGGGAACTACATACGCAAACAAAGGCTTCATCCAGTCCCTGACCTTCAGACCCTTTCCGGCATTTGCCTCCCTCTTGAATGCCTCCCAGCCCCAGCCAAGGCGTTTATTGCAGCAGAAAACCGCAATCGTGAGCGAGCCTAACGGCAGAAGATTTGTGCTTACAAGAAAATCCCAGAAATCAAGCCATGCGCTTCCCTCCGCAAACGGAACAAATCCCGAAAATACGCTGTAGCCCAGTGCGGTAGTCAGAGCAAGCAGGAAAATTCCTATGCCGCATACAAGACAGCCCTTCGGCCGGCTCCAGCCTGTCAACTCACGGACGCATGCCAGAATATTTTCAAACACGGCAAGTACCGTGGAAAGAGCGGCAAAAACCATGAACAGGAAGAACAAGGTTCCCCACCAGCGGCCTCCGGCAATATTATTGAATACCGATGCCATCGTATCAAACAGAAGGCTCGGACCGGCGTTAACCTCTACGCCGAAGGTAAAGCATGCAGGAAAAATTATAAGTCCCGCCACTACAGCAACAAAGGTGTCAAGAATAACTACATTAAGCGACTCTCCCAAAAGCGAGCGTTCCTTGCCTATGTAGCTGCCGAAAATCGCCATTGTGCCTATGCCAAGGCTCAGCGTAAAGAACGCCTGGTTCATGGCGCCCACAATAACGGGACCGGTCAGCTTTGAAAAGTCAGGCACAAGATAAAACTTCAGTCCCTCCTTTGCCCCCGGCAAAACGGCGCTGTGCACGGCGAGAACAATCATAAGCACAAACAATATAAGCATCATATATTTTGTCACGCGCTCAAGTCCGCCCTGAAGATTAAAGCACAGTATGCCGCAGGTTACCGCAATCGTAACAGCAAGAAACCCAACATTAACGACGGGATTTGCAATCATATCTTTAAATCCGATTTCCGCGTTGTTTCCGGTCAGAAATTTTCCGAAATAATATATCATCCAGCCGCAGACAACGGTATAAAAAGCCATAAGACAAATATTCCCAAAAAGCGCCGCATAGCCGTGGATATGCCATTTTTGACCCGGTTTTTCAAGCTTGTTATACATTTTTACCGGGCTTGCTCCCGATGCGCGCCCAAGAGAAAATTCCATAGTCATTACCGGAATACCCAAAAGAATAAGACATATCAGGTATATCAGCACGAAGGAGCCTCCTCCGTACTGTCCGCACATCCACGGGAATTTCCACACGTTTCCGCAGCCGATTGCGCAGCCGGCAGAAATCAGAATAAAGCCCAGCCTTGAGCCAAGTTTTTCTCGTTCCATAAAATACTCCCCTCAATATTTTTTGGATTTACAGCCAATTTCACTCCTGTCCGGCATATGCCGCCACAACAGAAAAAACAAGCCGTATGCAATCACACCTTACCAGTATATCATATATATCCGCAAACTGCAAGTATTTTTTATAAAAGATAAAACCTGAGATTTGCTGTGCAAATAAAATTAACCGCAACCGTTTCTTCCTGTAAACGGAAGGAATGCTTACCTTGCGTTTTCAAAATAAAATACCCGTGTATTTCCGACATCCGGATTATACATAGCTTTAAGCTCAGGATATTTGTCAAGCATTGAAATACCTGTCTCCCCGCAATCCTCTGCAGCAAGCTCTTTTGCAATACCCCCGATATTAACTGTTGCAGTCATACCTTTGGGAATTGCAACGATATAGTCAAAACCGCTGCCGTTTTTATGCCATGATGAAATAATTTTTCCGTATTTCGTATTCGTTTCTACCGAATAACATTCTATATCATCAATAAACACCGGTTCAAGATACACATGCTCCAATCCCGGACTGCTCTTGGTTATTCTTATGCCTCCAAGATATTCAAAAAACCAGCTTGTAAATGCACCGGGGGTAAAATGATTCATGGACAGCATCGTTTCGCCGATATTCATGCCTTCCCAACCCTCGGTATAGGTGGCAGAGCCGGTATCGGCAATATATAGCCATGACGGATATTCCGTCTGCGAAACAAGCTTCCATGCCGTTGATACGTAACCGTAGTCGCATAGTACGTCAAGTATATATCGTGTTGAGTGGAAGCCTGTTATAAGCTTATAATCATTTTCACGAACAAACCAATCGAGTCTTTCTGCAAGTTTCAATGCATATTCCTCATCAAAAAGTCCAAATGCAAGCGCCAATACAATACTTGCGGGATTATCGCAAAGCAGAGGATTATCCACATACCGCTTTTGAAAGGCTGCCCTCGACTCATTATACCTTGCCTCAAAATCGGTGTGATCGTTAATTTTGCCGATAACATCGGAAATTTTTGACGTAATATTGAGCATCAGACAGTAATATGCGTCAGAAAAAAGCTGCTTATCAATGTTTTTTCCACAGGTCAAATGGTCACAGTACGGCGAATGGGGATTTACCGGGAGAACATCGCCGCGAAAAACGCCGCGGTTTTTCATTAAATTTACTATGGTATCGTATTTATTTTCCAAAACCTCTGTTTCACCGTAAAATTCATACAGCACCCACGGCAGGATATATTCCTCATCCTCCCAGCCGTAAACGCCGTACTCGATTTTTCTGCCGTATTCGGTCCACCTTGCAAGGAAATCCGAGTTATCGGTACACCAGCATGCGGCATGCGCAAACAGCAGCATATCTCCGTTCCAATAATTTTTTTCACGGCTCGGACAGTCGGTAGGACCGGAGAATATATTACCTTTCCATGTTTTATACGCCATATCCCACAGCTTTTCGATAAATCCGCATGAGGTGGAAAGAACAGCATTATCCTTTAGCAAAGCGTTAATCACAAGTCCTTCCGCGTCACATTTCTGATTCTCAGCTAAGCCGTATACTATTGCATATCTTAAACCTGTATATGTAAAAATCGGTTCATATTCCTCACATTCCGCACCTTTTGCAATGTAAAAATCAAGATTTTTTACGGCATAGCGCGCTCTACCGCCCTTGTCGGATTCACAAGGATAAAACACGTCGCTGTAGGTATGCAGATTATACCTCCCATCAGAGTTTATAAATTCATAATACCTGATAACAAATTTCTGTCCCGGAACAGTATTGTAGAATTTGAATTTTGCTCTGCCGGCAAAATTGTAACCAAAATCAAAAACTATGCCTTCTCCGTCCGATGAAACGCGCTCCGGAAATAGGTGCTCAGATATGCCCATCATCGGATAATCCTGTTTCACAAGGGGCACATCAATGTTCGCAAGAATTGTGTTTCCTGACGACACAGTGTCGTCAATACGTGCGTCAACACGTTCTCCGTATTGCAAATCATCCTCGTATATTTTGGAGGGTGATACCTTCCAGCTTTCATCGGTCGCAATAACCTCGGTTGAACCGTCGGAATATATCAGCTCGATTTCCCCGATAAAGCACGGCTTTTTTGCATCAAGTATGCCGAAACACTCGCAGTTGTACCATCCGTTTCCAAGTATTACACGAATTTGGTTTTCACCACTTTTTAAAAGGTCAAGAATTGAAAATTCCTGAAATTCCTTTCTTTTTTCCATTGTTCCCGGCATAAGACGGAGGTTTACGGTTTTGCCGTTAATGTATGGCTGCCACAAGCCATAGGCACTTCCGCGCAATACCGCTTTTTCGGGCATTTTGTCAACAGTAAAGCTTTTGGAAAATACTGATGAACGACGCAACACCGATGGATGATGTGAAAACTCCTTCAAATGCTCAAAGCGCTCTTCTCTTGCCGATTCTCCAACATTTTCTGTTTGCCAGTTATCAATTTCTTTTCCCTGCCCGAAATCGCTTAATCTAAGCTGCTTCCATGAGGAATCGGTAAGAATTTCAATTGTATCCCCGGCAATTGTTTTTATTGTAATTCCGCCGCGGAAGGCTGATAAAAACCGTTCGGGCTTGTCTGTTTGATATGCGCGTACGGCAATAATATTTTTGCCTTTTTTGATTAGTCCGGTGACCTCCGCACTATTGCCGGACAGCGTGACCTCCTGACCGTTAATGTATAAATCAATGTAATTGTCACATACAAAATAGGCCTTTGCATATTCTGCGGCACTGTCACAAATAAATTCCTTTTTTGCATGCACGCGGCAATATTCCCATGCCCATACCCATTTTGCACCTGCCGGACCTCCGTAGGGCATGTCCGGCTCGATAATATCTCTTGTTATCCATTTCGCTTTAAGCATTGATTTACCTCCTATGTATATCAATAGCAGCCTTGTGCAAAACTCCGAAATCATAGAAATTATACAGTTTTTCAGATGCGGCGAATTCGTCAGAATAGTTTTTTTATGTTTGCACTTACCTAAATTACTATTTATGCGTGAATGTATTATAGCAAAAAAAACGCAGAAAGTCAAGCTTTTGTAAATTCTCAGCGTATTTTGAAACAGCGTTAAAATTTCTGGCAAAAGAACCTTATCGATTTTTTTGTCATGGTTTCAAAAACTGTTAGAAATTTATAATGTTGCGGAAATGGCAATTATTCAGTAGGCATTATATATAAATTCTGTCTATATGTAATGATAAATAATATGTATTGGACAAATGAATGGAAGCATGCTATAATTATAGCGTAGTAAACATATCGACTTGATATGATTTAATAGGAGGCTGATAATATGAGAATAATCAATTTATATATCGGAGAATTCAGACGATGTATGGAGCGAATGTGTTGCAGACAATATTAGCATTACAATAAATCAATTAATGAAAGGATCAGCGATAATTAACATCGAACGGTAAATATTATGAAAAAAACAATTATAACAAGCATTCTTGCCTCAATTTTAGCTTTGTCGCTGGTAGGATGCCAAAATACAGAGAATAAACAGACAAGCAAAAACGCAGCACAAGCTTCAAATCTTGAAAAAAAAGATTTTAATCTTGGTTACTTAAACTCAACCGCTCATCTGTTGGGCTTTGTTGCAAAAGAGGAAGGGTATTTTGAAGAAGAAGGATTGAATGTGACACTCACACAGTTTTCGAGTGCCTCAGAACTCGCTTCCGGACTTGAATCCGGAAAGCTTGATGTCGCTCTTATCGGTTCGGTTCCGGCCCTCACTTTCCAAAGTCAAGGACACGATCTCACAATTTTTGGAGGTGCAATGACAAACGGACACGGTTATGTTATTAAACCAAAATATGCAGAAAATAAAGATGACATTGATATCAATATATTAAAGGGCAGAAATGTTGCTTCGGTCAAAAACAGCATACAAGACGCAGAGCTGCAGCTTATTTTGAAAAATGAAGGTATAGAAATAGGCGAAGGTGAAGATAAGGTTAATATAATTTACTTTGATAGCC
>JAQXUJ010000115.1 GCA_029219925.1 Clostridiales bacterium
AAGGAAGAATTTATTAATTTTGCGGTATTTGATCGGCAGCTGCCCTTTTACATCGATTTAGCCGGAATATCCTACTGTGACGGCAGCTATCAAATAAGCCGTCCTAATTCTGCGATTGGCTGCGTCGAATATATTATTTCCGGGAGCGGCACGGTGATATCCAATGGCAAGACCTTCTACCCCCATGCGGGTGACACTTACATTCTCTTCCCCGGAGATGACCACAACTATTTTTCAAGTTCACATGACCCATGGATTAAAATCTGGTTCAATGCCGGCGGAGTAATGATGAAAACCCTGGCAGAAATTTATAATTTAAAAAACAGCGCCGTTTTCCATTGCAATTCAATGCCCTATATAGAAAAAATTCACCGTGAGCTTGTCAGAACGGACATTTCACCGGCTGAGATTTCAAACAGAACGGCGATTATTTTTCATGAACTTATACAATTCTTGCATCAGAATGATGATAAAGTGAATGTATATGCAAAGGACGCAGTGCAAATGAAAAATTACATTGACATGCATCTTTATGAACCGCTTTCTCTTGATGAACTTGCTCGGCTTATATATAAAAGTCCTGCCCAGGCTATCAGAATTTTCAAGAAAAACTACGGTATAACGCCCTATGAATATTACATGAGAATTAAGATGGAAAAAGCGGCTGCAATGCTTGAAGGAACGAGCTTTTCCGTAAAAGAAATAGCATACCGTCTGGGATTTTGCGATGAGCATTATTTTTCCGGGGCATTTAAAAGGAAAACAGGAAAAAAACCGTCCGATTACCGAAAATAGTTGTTCGTAATCCGTTACTGTCCTGAGCTTATAAACATTACGTCATGATTTAACCTTATAAGCGCAAGAGCCAGGGAAAGAATAAAAACTTCTGATACGGTATGAACCGTTTCAGAAGTTTTTTATTACATTCTATTATCAATTATTTCTTCACTAGCGCATTTGTAAACATTAAAGCGACCATCGTTAGGTGGATTCATCACATGCTGAACATAAAACATTGTTACATTATGCACCATATCAATTGCAAGCTTTGCTCCTGCTGCTCCGCCCCAGCCAAAGTCTGTATTCGGCTGTCCTTCAATGGGGCATCTGACGCCCAGACCATATCCGTAATCCTCTTTCCAGTATTCCTTTAACTGACTTTCGGACAGCTGATTGGTTTGCATAAGGTCGATGGTTTCTCTTTTTAACAGGATACATTTACGAAGTGCTTCAAGGAATTTAATATAGTCGTCCACGGTTGAAACACATCCCGCTCCGCCGCTTTCGTATTCGCTGCCAAATTTAAAACCCTCCTGTATATTGCGTCCCATGGGCTTTAATTCATCGGTTTCGGGATAGTATTTGTAATTTATGGCAACAGTGTCAAGCTCATCATCAGGCAAATTAAATGTTGTTTTAGTCATACCGGCAGGGACAAAAATATTTTTTCTTACATATTCGCCGAATCTCTCGCCGCTTAAAACCTCAACCAGCGCTGCAAGAACATCATGACACAAACTATAACAAAAATGAGTTCCCGGCTCAAAGTGCAGAGGCATTCTTGCAATATATTTCATCATTTCACGTGTGGGGCACTTTCCGCCTGTTTCTTCTATCCCTTTTTTTATCCAGTATGTATCCCGGTCGTAATTTAATCCGGCAGTCATTGTAAACAGGTGCCTGATAGTAATGCTGTTTTTTGCAGGCAAAATTTCTCCCTCTGCTTCAACAGTCATGTGCTCAAATTCTGGCAAATATTTACTGAGCTTGTCATCAAGGTCAAAGAGGCCTTTTTCATACAGCTGAAGAGCAGCCGTGCAGGTAATAACCTTGGAGCAGGAATAGATATTATACCGCTCGTCGCCCTTAATTGGCAGCTTGTTTTCCAGGTCGGCATAACCGTTTGAATGACGGTATATACATTTTCCGTCCTTATAAATCACACAGTCATATCCCGGAACTTTTTGTTCCAGAAAGCCGTCCATTAATTTTTCCAGTTTCTCAAACATATAAATTTACCTCCTACTTACGCCATGCATACGGCGAAATTAATACTAAAATCGGGAAAATCTCCAGCCTACCAATAAGCATGTCGGCACTCAGTACAAGCTTGGAAAGAGTGGAAAATTCCCCAAAATTTCTTGTTGGTCCGACACCGGCAAGACCGGGACCCACATTATTCATCGTACTTGCAACGGCTGTAAAATTCGTTGTAAAATCCTTTCCGTCTATACAGATTAACATAAGGGATACAGCGAATATCAACATATACGCCGCCATGTACACGTTAACAGCACGAATAACGTCATGTTCAACGACTCTGCCGTTCATCATTACCTTGTGTGTGCTTTTGGGGTGTGAAACAAGCTTAACCTCTTTGAAAATGCTCTTAACAAGGATAACAATACGAGAAACCTTAATTCCTCCTGCAGTACTTCCGGCACATGCGCCTATAAACATCAATGTAACAAGCATTGTTTTTGAAAGCTCCGGCCATTTATCATAATCGGCGGTCGCAAAGCCGGTTGTTGTCATAATAGACGCAACCTGAAAAGCCGTGTATCGGATTGCCGTTGCCGCGCTTTCGAACAATCCTCGGCAATTAAATGAAATAAACGTAATTGCGAGCAGTATAATTCCCAGATATACTCTAAGCTCATCGGATTTTGCTACATCCTTAAATTTTCGCAGTATAAGCATATAATAAAGCGAAAAATCCACTCCGAATATAATCATAAAAATTGTAACCACATTCTGAACATACGGCGAATAATCGGCAAGTCCGCTGTTTTTTATTGAAAATCCTCCGGTTCCCGCTGTACCGAAGGAAATGGTCAGCGAAGAAAACATATCGAGTCCGCCGGCATACAGCAGGAGTATTTCAAGCAGAGTAAGAGCAAAATACATTCTGTAAAGCAATGTCGCTGTTGTTTTAACCTTTGGAACGAGCTTACTTACCGATGGCCCCGGGCTTTCTGCCTTTATCAGGAAAAGATTATCTCCTCCGGCAAGGGGCAGAATTGCAACAAGAAAAACCAAAACACCCATACCACCTATCCAATGCGTAAAGCTGCGCCAAAAAAGAAGACATTTGGGCAGCACCTCCACATCGGAAAGTATCGACGCACCGGTGGTGGTAAATCCGGAAACCGTTTCAAATAACGCGTCAACGAAACTCGGTATAAATCCGGACAGCACAAACGGTAAAGCGCCCATGATGCTCATAACAATCCATGCCAGCGCAACCGTGATAAAGCCTTCCTTTGAATACATGGTTTTTTTCTTCGGAACGCGCAGAGTAAGCAGTATACCAAAAAAAGCACAAACCCCAATGCATACGGCAAAAAGAGGTATATACGGTTCGCCGTATACTGCCGCGCAAACAAGCGGCAAAAGAAATGCCAAGGCTTCGAGATTCAGCACCCAACCGAGTGTATGTAATATAATTCTGTAATTCATAGACTTCCCTCTATAATAAAATATCAGTAATATCCTTAAATCCGATATTAGTTGTTACAACAATGACAGTATCCTGCGGCAAAATAACATCTTTTCCGCGGGGCATGATAACCTTACCCTGTCTAATTATACAGGTAATAAGCGTATTATCCTTCAGATTAAGCTCTTCAAGAGTTTTGTTTGTCAAAGAAGATGCTTCGTTCACACGGAATTCAATTGCTTCCGCTTTTCCGTCCAAAATCATGTGCATCGTTTCAATATTGCTGCCAATAGAGTTTTTCTTTGCTCGTACAAACTTGACAATATATTCGGCAGTGATATTTTTCGGATAAATTGTAGTATCTAAATCAAGTCCGCTTATTACGTCATCATATGCAATACGATTAATTTTCGTTACCAGCTTGCCCTTCATTTTACTCTTGGCGAACAATGAAAGCAAAATATTTTCCTCGTCAATATTCGTAAGGGATACAAACGACTCCGCGTATTCAAGACCTTCCTCAAGCAGAACACGGTTATCCGTACCGTCTGAATTAATAATTGACGCTTTAGGCAAAAGACTGCAAAGCTCCACGCACCGTTCCGGATTTTGCTCAATAATTTTTACCTTGATTCCGGTAGCCAGAAGCTGCTTGGCAAGATAATATGCCGTTGCACCGCCGCCAACTATCATTGTGTCCTTTACTCTGTTGGTTTTTATGCCGATTTGTTTAAAAAATTTCGTTCCGTTTTTTATTGAGGCGACTATGCTTATATTATCGCCGCTCTTTAAAACAAAATCACCGCCGGGGATAAACGCCATGTCATCCCTTTCTACGCCGCATACCAGTATATCGCATTCAATTTTTTTATGAATGTCACGTATTAGCATATTATTAAGCATGGAATTTTCCGGTATTCTGAACTTCAGTATTTCCGCCCTGCCTTTTGCAAAGGTGTCAATCTGAATTGCAGAAGGAAAACGTAAGACCCGTGCAATTTCGGTAGCCGCGGTAAATTCAGGATTAATAATGAGCGCAAGCCCCAAATCCTCTTTAAAAAGGTGAAGTTCCTTGGCATATTCCGGCTTACGTACACGGGCAACCGTCTGACATCCGCCAGCCTTTTTTGCAATAAGACAGGTAAGAAGATTTACTTCATCGGAACCTGTTACGGCAATAAGTATATCCGCTTCCTTTACGCCTGCGTCCAAAAGAGTATCAAGGCTTGAACAACTTCCGCATACTCCCATAATGTCATACTGATTAATTAAATCCGTAATAACGCTGCGCCGCAAATCGACAACGGTAATATTGTTTTCCTTTTCCTGACTGAGTTTTTCCGCAAGCTTCTGGCCAACCTTGCCGCAGCCTACAATAATAATATTCATAAATTATTTCCTTCCCTTTATGTTACATCTTTAAACTGCGCATAATAAAGCTTAGCATATGCGCCGTTTTTCGCAATCAGCTGTGTATGCGACCCTTTTTCAACAATTCTTCCGTCATCAACAACTGCTATTTCATCAACATTTTTTACAGTTGACAGACGGTGCGCTACAACAATGGTTGTACGTCCTTTGCACAGCTCGTCAAGCGCCGATTGAATTTGTATTTCTGTAGCGTTATCAAGAGCGCTTGTTGCTTCGTCCAATATTAGTATAGGCGGATTTTTCAGAAAAATCCGCGCAATCGAAAGACGCTGCTTCTGCCCTCCCGACAGCCGCACTCCCCGCTCTCCGATTTCGGTATCATATCCGTCAGGAAGAGATGCGATATAGTCGTGGATATTAGCTCTCTTCGCCGCCGCAATGATTTCATCATCTGTTGCGTCAGGGTTTCCGTACAAAATATTTTCTTTAACCGTCGAATTAAAAAGATAAATATCCTGCTGGACAATACCTATATTTTTCCTGAGTGATTCAAGCGTAATATCGTGAATTTCTCTGCCGTCAATAAAAATTTCGCCCTCTGAAATGTCATAAAAGTGCGGAATAAGGTGACATATAGTAGTTTTTCCGCCTCCCGACGCACCCACAAGCGCAAGTCTTCGTCCGGCAGGAATATCCAGATTTATATTATGAAGGACCTCGCCGCTTTCATTATAGCTGTAGGAAACATTCCTGAATTCAATATGTCCTTCGGCACGGCTTATTGGCACGGCATGCTCGCCGTCCTGCTCCGGTTCCTCGTCAATAATCTCAATAAAGCGTTCAAATCCGCTTACACCGTCCTGAAACTGCTCCATGAAATTAATCAGCGTAGTAACCGGTGTTAAAAATAAGTTAATCGACACAATAAATGCAGAATAATCACCGAAATTAATTTTACCTGCATAAAGAAATAATCCGCCGGCAATAAGCACGATTACATTAAATATATCGGTAATAAATGAAGTTGAGGAATGGAAAAGAGCCATCGCTTTATATGCATCTCTCCTTGCCGACACAAACTTTTTGTTGCCTACCTCAAATTTTTCCTTTTCCGTCCTGTCATTTGTGAATGCCTTTGTAACACGAATGCCTGAAATGCTGCCCTCCAGTGAGGAATTTATTTCAGCAATAGCTTTTCTGGTATTTTTAAAGGCGCTTCGCATGCGCATACGCATAACCATTGCAATCCATACAAGAAAAGGAACACATACA
>JAQXUJ010000116.1 GCA_029219925.1 Clostridiales bacterium
ACTTAGCTTATTATATAATTTAATATCATCTAATAAACTTTTTACTCCATATACTATTCCTTCTGTATCTGGGTTTACTAAAATTCCGTTCTCTTTATTATTAATAAACTCTGAAGGACCTATTGATTTCGCAACTACCAATGGCTTGTCCAAACACATAGCTTCTAAAACAGTTATAGACATGGACTCTACATAAGATGGATGAACATAAATATCTGCATTTTTTAAGTACGAATAAGGATTCTTTTTTCTTCCCAACAAGTAAACTTTATCCTCTAAATTATTTACCAATATTTCATGCTTAATTTTTTCATATTCTACACCATCTCCAATTAAAAACCACTTGATTTTATAACCTAAATCAATTAATCTTTTACAAGCAAATACACAATTAATCATTCCTTTTTCTGGAGATAATCTACCTATACTCACTATATTTACATAGTCTTTATAATATAAATCATCATCAAGTTTCTCAAGTGATTTATTATATATATTATCGAAATCTATTATATTAGGAATAACTACAATCTTATCTTCTGAAATGTTGACATTATCTAATATCATTTTCTTACATCCTTCAGATACGGATACTACATGATTAAAGTTTTTATAAACATTTTCAATTGCTTTAGTCTGTTTTTCATTATATTCATAACTTCCATGATGCCACCATGTTATCTTGTTTTTTGCATTCACAACATACGCTACGAAATCTGTACATATTCCTATTCTATATGCAATGGCACAATCATATTTACCTAAATTTTTAAATAAAGGCTTCAGTAATTTCTTCACCTTCGCTCCAAAATTTCTTTCTAAAGCAAATACAAGCATAATAAATACATACTTTCCTTCTTTATTTTTTAAATTATTAAAAATACATTTTAAAAATGGACCGTATGTCTTTGTCAAATCATAAAATATTACATTTACATCAGTTGGAATCTCATCTATATAATCTCCTAACTCTTCAAATAAAACTAAGTCTACTTCGTATTTATCGTAATCAATATATTTGAGTAAATCCACAAGTGATCTCTCAACTCCACCCACATTCAAGTGACCATTTACAAATAATAATCTTTTTTTTATATAAATCCCTCCCATACAATTACTTTCTACTCATATAAAGTATAAGAGCTGATATAAAAATCTTATATTTGTAACAGTATGTAATCAGTTTTTGTTTTTTACTTAAATTCAAGCTCTTTATGTCTATATTATCAAACATTTGTCTGACTTCTTTATTATTTAATATATTTAATATATCTTTCTTCTTATCATATGGCTTTTTATTAGAACCATATATATTACCAACTGAGTTATATATAAAAAATAGTAGACAATAATATATCTGTTTAGAAAAATCAAAGTCTTTTCTCTCTTCAAAAAAATCTTTTATCTCTTTATAAAGACTAATAAAGTTGTCCCATTTTTTTTCATAATATGTGTTAGTTGCAGATGTTGGATTATTGATGTAATTATAATAGCATTCACCTTTTAAATAATAAAAACTATTTGCATAGTACATAACTTGGCTGCCAAATAATAAATCTTCTGAGAATTTAATACCTTCTTTATATTTTAATTTATTATCTTTTATAATATCTGCCCTTATAAGCATTACCCAATTAGATATGGTCGGAGGATAATTTATAGAATCTACCATAAGCAATTTATCAAAATACTCTTTATATAGATGTTTTTTATTATAGAACCCAGACCTTATATCATGTGTAAATACTTCCTTTTTATCACCATTAACCTTATAACAATCACACATAACTACATCACATTCATATTCACTTACTTTTTGTATCATATTAAAATACATATTTTCATCAATATAATCATCACTATCTATAAATGCTATAAAATCTCCACTTGCTGATTCAATACCTGCATTTCTAGCTGTAGAAACGCCTCCATTTTCTTTATGAATTACTTTTATTCTTTTATCATTTTTAGCATACGTTTTACATAATTCTAAACTATTATCTTTAGATCCATCATCTACTAGTATAATCTCTAAGTT
>JAQXUJ010000117.1 GCA_029219925.1 Clostridiales bacterium
GTCCATACGTAACTTTAAACCGGAAAAATATTATTCAATTTCAAGCAAAGCAGAAACAAAAGGCGAAGAGATTGAGCTTGTCAGCAAGAAAAAATTCACAAAAGACGAGTTCGAAAAAGCTCAGCGCCTATGCGGCGTATACAACGCCGAAAAAGCCGTTGTTACGGCAAAAAACAAGAAAAAAGACTCCTTAAAACCCGGAAAGCTTTATTCTCTTACAAAGCTCCAGAATGTTCTTGGCAAAAGATACAAGATGCCTATGGAGGAAAGTCTGAAAATACTCCAGGGGCTTTACGAGAAAGGGTTTATAACATATCCTCGAACTAATTCCGAATATCTTGCTGCGGCAGAGCAGGACAAAATTAAAGAAATTATTTCCGTTGTTGCCGGCTTGGGTTATTCGGTAAAATTCAAAAACAGTAAATCAATATTTGACGACAGCAAAATCGAGTCGCACTCGGCATTGACTCCTACATACAAAATCCCGGCGCGCAGCGCCCTTTCCGAGGACGAATACCGGGTTTACAGTACAATCATGCGCCGTTTTGCCGCTGTTTTTTGCAGCGAGGACTGTATTGCCGAAAAAAATGAAATAAAAATCAAGGTAGGTAATCTTGAAGAGTTTTCTCTTAAAGGTACGGTGATAACCCAAAAAGGCTGGACAAAATATGATGATTATACAAAAAAGGACAAGCTCCTGCCTCAGCTTGAAATCGGAGATGAAATAATTACCGACTTTAAGCCCTGTGAAAAGGAAACAACCCCTCCCAAGCATTACACGATTGAAACGCTTAACAATTACCTGAAAAATCCCTTCCGTGAGGACAAGCAGAATATTGACAGCGATGATGACTCAGAGGAGTACCGGGCAGTTTTTGAAGGTTTGGAGCTGGGCACGGAGGCAACCCGCACCGGAATTATTGACAATGCCGTAAAAAGCGGCTACATACAGCTTAAAAAGGACGTATATTATCTGCTTCCCGGCGGTGAATTTCTTATCGAATCCCTTTTGCGAATGAACATCAGCATGGACAAGTATAAAACGGCAGAGATGGGAAAATCACTCAAAAAAGTATTTCGTGGTGAAATGAAGATTGCAGATAGCGTTGCATTTGCCAAAAAGGAAATCTCGGAAATATTCGTCCGTTCGCCTCAAAGTCCGGAATACGATACCGACGATGGATTTATAGGCGATTTTGCCGGAAAATGTCCTCTTTGCGGCTGTGACGTGGTACGTACACGCTTCGGCTACGGCTGTACGGGATACAAAAACGGCTGCAAATTTACTGTCAGCAATGTAATTCTCGGAAGAACTATTTCTCTCGCCAACGCCCGTCGCCTTCTTGCAGAGGGAAAAACGCCAAAAATTGACGGCTTTGTTTCAAACCGCACAGGAAATAAATTTTCCGCACATCTTAAGCTTGAAAACGGACGGACAGTTTTTGATTTTTCATAAAAAATATTAAAAGTAAACGCCGCAGAAATATCTACGGCGTTTCATATTTTCTTCACATGAATTGTTTTCGCTCCGAACTATGCAAGAAGAAAATCGATTACTCCCGGCCAAAATATGCAGCACAGACTCGATAGATTGGCATGCCTGCTTCAGCGAATTTAGTTTCATACTCGGTCATAACATTGTCCTCCATGCCTGAATTATGCAGGTCGAAGGTAATATCTGACATTTTATAATTCTCCTCTGCAAAGGAATTAAGCGTAAATTCAAATAATTTTTGATTATCGGTTTTAAAACATATCAAGTCGCCATTTTTCAGCACTTTTTTATATACGTCAAGAAAATTTTTGTGCGTCAGCCGGCGCTTTGCCTGCTTGCTCTTTTTCCATGGGTCGGAAAAATTAAGATAAATCCGTTCCGCTTCGCCTTTATCAAAATAGTCGCACAGCTTTGCCGCATCACCGATTATAAACCGCAGATTGGGAAGCTCCAGAGGCTCAGCCTTTTCCATGGCAATTACCATAACGTCCTTTACAACCTCAATAGCTACATAGTTTATGTCAGGATGTTTCTGCGCCATTTCGCATATGAATTTGCCTTTTCCGCAGCCGATTTCAATATGGATTGGATTTTCGTTCCCAAACTCAGCATGCCAGCCGCTCTTCAATTTTTCCGGTTCCCTGATCCATTGTGAGCCGCTTTTTTCAAGCCTTGCGTCACAATTCTTCTTTTTCCTTACACGCATTAAAAATCTCCTCCGCTAAAAACGGTGAACCTACGGTTCACCGCTTACTTATGTTTGAAATAAATTATAATGTACCGAAAAGTCTGTCACCTGCATCACCAAGACCCGGAACAATATATCCGTTCTCATTCAGCCTTTCATCAACAGCACCGCAGTAAATATCTACATCAGGATGCGCCTTTCTCAATGCCTCAATTCCACACGGAGCGGCAATGATGCACACGAATTTAATATCCTTTGCACCGCGTTTTTTTATCATTGATATAGCGTCAATGGCACTGCCGCCCGTTGCAAGCATCGGGTCAAGCACTAATGTCAGCCTTTCACTTATATCTATCGGCATTTTGCAGTAATATTCAACCGGTTCAAGAGTTTCTTCGTTACGATAAAGGCCTATATGGCCGATTTTTGCCGCCGGGATTAAATCCATAAGGGCGTCTACCATACCCAGTCCCGCTCTTAAAATCGGAACAAGCGCTACCTTTTTCTTTGTTTTTTTTGCAGTCATCTTTGTTATCGGCGTTTCAATTTCGTAGTCGCACAGTTCCATATCCTTAGTTGCCTCATATCCCAGAAGAAGTCCGATTTCGTGGGCGCAATTTCTGAAATCCTTTACCGTCGTGTTTTTATCTCGCATGATTGACAGCTTATGCTGAATAAGGGGGTGGTTCATTACAAATACTTTATCCATTTTATATATTCCTTTCACATTGTACATTTTTTATTCCATGCAATATTATACAATAAAAAAGTTCCTTTGTCCACCCATTTTTACAAATATCTTCATTTTTTCTTTCATAAGTCACATATCCTGCTCTAACTTGTCAAGGACATGAGCGTCATAGGTAAGCATACGCTTTGCTTCAGCAGAACCGCACCAGCGAAATTCCGCTATTTCGGATTTTTGCAGCTTAATCTCCTGATTGTTTCGAATTGCTGCAAGAAAATAAACCGCATCCTTTGTTACGCCCTCCTTCGGAGAGTACGTTGAAACCACTCTCGTCTTTCCTGAGAACACAACAAGTATTCCCGTTTCCTCATATATTTCGCGGGCAGCAGCTTCATATTCGTTTTCGCCGTTCTCAGTGTGTCCCTTGGGGAATCCCCAATGCCCCTTTGCTCCCTGCTTTTTGTTCAGCACC
>JAQXUJ010000118.1 GCA_029219925.1 Clostridiales bacterium
CGCCCCTGTAGCTTTTGCATGGGGTTTTTAACTTTACCGCGAAAGGAGTATGTATTATGGCGTATCAGGCTCTCTACCGCAAATGGCGTCCCATTGTTTTTGAGGACGTCGTCGGGCAGGAACATATTACCCGTACGCTGCAAAATCAGATTGAAACCGGAAAAATTTCCCATGCATACCTTTTCTGCGGCACACGCGGAACAGGCAAAACCACTGCGGCAAAAATTTTTTCCCGTGCAGTAAACTGCCTTAATCCGAAAAACGGCTCTCCTTGCAACGAATGCCGAGTATGCAAAGGTATTCTTGACGGAAGCATTATGGACGTTTACGAAATAGACGCAGCCTCCAACAACGGCGTTGACAATATCCGCGAAATTATTGACGATGCGAAATATGTTGCTACCGAAGCCCAATACCGCGTTTACATTATTGACGAGGTGCATATGCTTTCGGGCGGAGCATTCAACGCACTTTTGAAAACTCTTGAAGAGCCGCCGGAGCATGTTATATTTATTTTGGCAACAACCGAGGCTCACAAAGTGCCTCAGACAATCCTGTCACGCTGTCAGCGTTTCGATTTTAAGCGCATCAGACCGGACGATATTATACGGCGCATGCGCGAAATTGCCATGGGTGACGGACTTTCCATAACCGATGACGCATACCGCCTTTTGGCACAGCTTGCCGACGGTTCCATGCGTGACGGACTTTCCATTCTTGAGCGCTGCGTTGCCTCTGCCGGAACAAGCCTGACATATGAGTCAATTACATCTGCCCTGGGAATTGCCGGCAACGGCTCTCTTTTTGAAATGACCGACTGTATAAATTCCCACAATTCACAGGGTATTCTTGAAATAATCAGCCGCCTTATGAACGACGGCAAGGATTTGCACGTTTTTATTGATAATTTAATCGAGCATTACCGCAATTTGCTGGTGTGCAAGGTTACCGATAACCCGGCGGTACTGTTAAACCGCGACGACGAGGAAATTATAAAGCTCAAGGCACAGGCTGAAAAAACTTCATTTGAAAAACTGTCCAACGCCGCTGCCGCTCTTTCCAAGGCGCGCAGCGAGGCAAAATGGGTGAAGGAGCCGCGTATAATATATGAGCTTGCACTGATAAAGCTTACAAAACCTGAGCTTGACGCGTCACCGGATGCGCTTCTCGACAGGGTCGCAGAGTGTGAGGAAAAGCTTAAAAACGGCGTTACCGTCAAAGCCGCTCCACCCGAACCCGCCCCTGAAAAAAAGCATGAAGTGACAAAGCGTCAGCCATCGGCACGGCTTTTTGTTCCTATAGATATATCGGCGCTGACAGCAGAATCACCTGTTGTTGCCGCTGCGCGCCGATGGGACAAAACGGCGCAGAGCATCGCCAAAAAGTATCCGCATATTGCCGCCGCCGTTCTCGGAAGACAGGTCACCATTGACGGCGAAGGATTAATTTTGATTTATCAGAAAAATGAAATGATGCTGAAGAAAATTGCCGTAACCTTTTCAAAACAGATTACCGAAACGGTACAACAGGCATCAGGCACGGATTTGGTGGTAAAAACCGCATTTTTTGACGATATTGAGGAAAGTATTATCGATTTCTGGAAAATAGGCAGTGCCGAAAAGCCGGCGGAGGAGGACAAGTCCGATCCCATTGACCGGCTGGAAAGGGCGTTCCCCGAAATAGTGGAAATCACTGACGAATCGGAATTTATCGGCTACAACCCCGCCGACGACAACTTCACCCAGTCGGAGCTGGGCGACAACAGCGACGACGAGGAAAATGAAGAAGAATTTTTGTCAGATGACGAGAGGGAATCAGAGTAATAAGAGAAATTTGCAGAAGAATATCTGTAATTTTTATAATATGAAATTAAAGGAGAATTATTATGGGAAAGTATAAGGGCTTCGGCGGAAGCGGAATGAATCAGAACAAAAAGGTATCAAACGTCGTAAAACAGGCGCAGATCATGCAGGAACGCATGGAGGCGGTTCAGAACGAGGTTGAGCAGAAAACCGTAGAGGCGTCTGCGGGCGGCGGTGCCGTTACCGTTATTGCCAGCGGTAAAAAGGAAATTCAGTCAATAAAAATTAAACCTGAGGCGGTTGACCCCGACGATGTTGAAACCCTTGAGGATTTAATCATGGTAGCCGTAAACGACGCTATTAAAAAGGCAGAGGATTTGATGGCGGAGGGCATGAGCGAAATTACCGGCGGAATTAATATTCCCGGGCTGTTTTAAGAGGGCGCCGGTATGTATGCACCCACAATCGAAGAGCTAATCGAACAGTTCGCACAGCTCCCCGGTATAGGCAGGAAAAGCGCAGAACGCATTGCCTTCTATATTCTGGACATTATGTCAGAGCAGGACGCGCGGCGTATGGCTGATACCATTTCCCTTGCAAAAAAATCCGTGTCCTTCTGTCAGGTATGTCAAAATCTTACCGACTCTTCCCCATGTCCGATTTGCAGTTCGGACAAGCGTGATAAATCTATTATCTGCGTTGTGGAAGAGCCAAAGGATGTAGCAGCAATTGAAAAAACCGGACGCTATAACGGACTTTATCACGTTCTTCACGGCGCCATTTCGCCGATAGACGATATTTCGCCCGATGATATTAAAATCAAGGAGCTGCTTGTACGGCTTTCCTCCGGTAGGGTGCAGGAGGTCATTATGGCGACCAACCCCACCGTTAACGGTACTGCGACTGCCGTTTATATTCAGCGGCTTTTGAAGCCTATGGGAATAAAGGTAACGCGTATCGCCCATGGTATCCCCGTCGGGTCAGACATTGAGTATGCCGACGAGCTGACGATTTCCAAGGCAATCGAAGGAAGAACCGAAATGAATTAGAAATTCGGAAAAAAATGTTTAAAAATGCTTGCAAAATGTAAAAATATATGATATACTGATAAATAGTGCGATTATTGCATTGGATTTTTGAAAGAAGGAGGAATCTTGATGAGAGAAGGAATTCATCCTGAATACAAGCAGACTACTATCAGATGTGCCTGCGGTGAAGTAATTGAAATCGGCTCAACCAAGGAGAATATCCAGGTCGAAATCTGTTCAAAATGTCACCCGTTCTATACTGGTAAGCAGAAGCTCGTTGATACAGGCGGACGTGTTGAGAAATTCAACAGAAGATTTAACCGCAAATAATTATATTTGCACCATTTTTATTGACATTAACTTAAACCTGCACTTAGATAACCGAATCACCAACGGTTTCCCGGTGCACGGCGATTATTTGAATTATAGGAGGTGAAACCCCATGACAAAGGAACGTAAACAGGAAATTATCGCCGCTTATGCTACTCACGAGGGCGATACAGGTTCTCCCGAGGTACAGATTGCTCTTCTTACCGAAAGAATCAATCACCTGAATGACGAGCACTTGAATTTCCACAAGAAGGATAACCATTCAAGACGCGGTCTTTTGATGATGGTTGGTAAGAGAAGAAATCTTATGAACTATCTGAAGAGCCAGGATATTGAAAGATACCGTGCTTTAGTTGCTAAGCTCGGACTGAGAAAATAAATTGATATGTTTATGGGCAGGCAGATTTTGTTTGCCCATATTTGCATATACGGAGGTATTTATTTAGCACATAACCGAAGCATGCAAAACGGCTTGCAGGCTGCGTTTATCTGCTAAAATGTATCTCCGAAAAAACAAAAAAAAGGAGAAACAGTATGTTTAAAAAGTTTGAAACAGAACTCGCAGGCAGACCTCTTGTTATTGAAACGGGAAAAATGTGCTGCCTTGCAAACGGACATTGTCTTGTCCGCTACGGCGATACCGTCGTTATGGTAAACGTTACCGCTTCAAGAACGCCCAGAGAAGGAATAGACTTCTTCCCTCTTTCGGTAGACTATGAGGAAAAGCTCTACTCGGTAGGTAAAATCCCCGGCGGCTACATTAAGCGCGAATCAAAGCCCTCCGAAAAGGCTATTCTTACATCACGCTGTATTGACAGACCCATAAGACCCCTTTTCCCATCCGATTTAAGGAACGACTGTACCGTTGTTGCAACTGTGCTTTCGGTTGAACAGGATAATCCTCCCGAAATCGCCGCAATGATTGGTACTTCCATTGCTCTGTCCATTTCGGATATTCCCTGGAACGGTCCAATCGGAGCCGTTTGGCTTGGTTTAGTTGACGGCGAATATGTCATCAACCCAACCGTTGAGCAGCGTAAAAAATCAGAAATGCACGTAACTCTTGCCGGAACAAAGGAAAAAATTGTTATGATTGAAGCCGGCGGAAACGAAATAGAAGAGCAGGTTATGCTGGACGGCATTAAATTCGCACACAAGGAAATTATTAAAATCTGCGAATTTATCGACTCAATTAAAGCTGAAATCGGCAAACCTAAATTTGAATATGAACCTCACACAATTGACGCAGAGTTGTGGAATGCCGTAAAGGAGCTTGAGTATGAGAACATCAAGCATGCTCTTGACACCGACGATAAAAACGTCCGCGATGAGCGCATGGGCGTTATCGAAGACGAAATTAACGAAAAGCTGTCGGAACAGTTCCCGAACCTTTCGGAAACTCTGGGCGAGCTGCTGTACAAAATGCAGAAGGAAATTGTCCGCGCATGGCTTGTGGAAGGAAAGCGCGTCGACGGCAGAGGACTTGATGAAATCCGTCCGCTGTCGGCTGAGGTTGACCTTCTCCCCAGAACTCACGGTTCCGGTCTGTTCACAAGAGGACAGACTCAGGTTATGACCGTTGCAACCCTGGCGCCTCTTGCCGAAATGCAGCGTCTTGACGGCATTGACGACGAGGAATACAAGCGCTATATGCATCATTACAACTTCCCGTCCTACTCCGTAGGCGAAACAAAGCCCTCCCGTGGTCCCGGACGGCGCGAAATCGGCCACGGCGCTCTTGCCGAACGTTCACTTGTGCCGGTACTTCCTTCCGAAGAGGAATTCCCCTACGCAATAAGAACCGTATCAGAGGTACTGTCATCAAACGGTTCAACCTCTCAGGGCTCGGTATGCGGCTCTACACTCGCTCTTATGGCTGCCGGTGTACCTATCAAAGCGCCTGTTGCAGGTATTTCATGCGGTCTTATTACAACCGATAACGGGTTTACAACAATGGTTGATATACAAGGTCTTGAGGACTTCTACGGCGAAATGGACTTCAAGGTTGCCGGAACGAAAAAGGGTATTACCTCTATCCAGGTTGATATTAAAAATGACGGTCTTCCCTATGAAGTAATATGGGAAGCCTTCCGGAAAACCAAAAAAGCAAGAGAATATATAATTGACGAGGTTCTTTTGAAGGCAATCCCCGAAGTACGCGACCATCTTTCTCCTTATGCGCCTAAGGTTTCTACGATGCATATCGACGTGGATAAAATTCGCGATGTAATCGGTCAGGGCGGTAAGGTTATCCAGAAAATCGTTGCCGATACCGGTGCTAAAATCGATATTGAAGAGGATGGAACAATTCATATCTTTGCCGTTGACCAGGAATCCGGCGACGCAGCCCGCGCTGCCATTGA
>JAQXUJ010000119.1 GCA_029219925.1 Clostridiales bacterium
CACCGAAGTTGTAAGAATATTTGACGGATACCAGTATACAAAAGCCTTGCCGCCCTCACGGCTAAAGCCGCCGGAAATCACCTGTGTCCTCTTAACCTTGTTATCCATAATAAGCGGCGAATAATCGCTGTGAAAAACAACAGGGATTGTGCAAGGCTCAAAATCCTCGGCAAAAATCGAACAAATATTCTGCAAAGTATAGTAGGACAATTTCCTGTAATAGTTTCCCGACGCTCTTCCGTCGTCATCAAATTCCGCACCGATAACTCCGAAATATCCGAAATCCATGTATGAAGACTTATCTCCTACCGTACCGTTCAAGCCCTCTATCATATCCATACAGGAGAAATAGGATGTAAAATGCACGCCCGTCATAAGGTCTGCTATTGTGTGGCGGGCAAGCTGTTTCGCCTGGGACTCTTCCGTCCAGCACGCCGTTTTAAGGGCGCCGTTTCCGCCCATGCGCGACTGGGAGCCGGATTCTCCCTGTATAAGCTCCAGCTTGGGATTATACTGCTTAGCAAGAGCACGCAGTGCGCCTACTGTTTCAAAAACCCTCACCTCATCGCGTACATATTCATGGAATGATATAAAATCAAGGTACTCGCCCATGCCCGTACGAAGGGCTTCATTTAAGTATCCCAGATCCCGATTGCAAATCACTCCGCCGATTACCTTTGCAGATGAATCAATCTCTTTGATAAACCGTGCCGTATCCCGTGTAAAGTTACCCAACTCGGTCGCATTTACTCCGTGTTTCCAGCACCACAATCCGTCCGGCTCGTTCCAAACCTCGTAGTAACGCACTCTCCCCTCGAAATGCTTTACAAATGCCTTAACATAATTCTCCCATCCCTTTTTCTGCTCTTCGGTAAAAATCGGCGGACAACCTACCGCTCCGAATACTTTTTTTGCTTCCTCATTATAAAGGGCGTTTCCATAGCAAAGGCATATCCACGGCTCAATGCCCCGTTTTATAAGGTTATCAGCAACTTTGTCAATCCATTCAAAATCATATACGCCTTTTTCCTTCTCGGTTCTTGCCCATCCGGACTGTAACCGAGCCAGTTTTACGCCCAGCTCTTCTACCTTGTCATATGCCTGCTCCGGGTCAAAGGCGTTCCTGTCCAGTTTTTCAAAACCAATACTGATTTTTGAACAACTGATTTCGCTTGATTTTTTTGGAGTAATCTTCCCGATTTTTGTTAATCGTTCCATCTTTTCTACCTCATTTCACTTTATCATAAACTCTTACAAAATCAACAATAAATGCGTCGTCCTCAAACTCACCTTCGATTACTTTTGGCTGCGACGAACGGTATCCTGTTACCTCGGTCGTCAGCAAAACAAACTGGGGAACATGCGAAATATTCTTGCTGCAGCGGGACACCTCTTTTCCGTCGCAGTAGAAAACATATCCCTCAGGCTGCCAATTCATACCGAAATAATGCCAGCCGTCCTTTGTTTCGTTTAAATCATAACGGACTCTGCCTTCCGACCGATACTGTCTGCCGTAACCACCCATAATATTTCCCGTGGTTGCCTTGCCCGGATGAAAACATTCCATTATATCCGACTCCACGCCGCACCACTCCGGTTCAAACCTTGCGCCGATAGTGGGCGACTGAGTCCAAAACGCGCTCCACATTGTTTCCGGATCCTTCTGAAATTTACAGCGACATTCATAATATCCGTAGCGGTGGACGAATTTCGGTTCCTCCAGTATTCCTAACGGCCATATTTCGTCCTGTCCCCACGGATTTTCCGTTCCACCCTTGGGAATATCGAAGGAATTTGAACCGGTTTGGAGCTGGGGCGAAACATAGCATCCGTTTCGTTCGGTTCTGTGCAGCTCGATATGGCTGTTTCCGTCCAGTATAACCCCTTGATCTGTATATGCATCAAAAGGCTTACCCCAGAAATTCAGCCTGAAATCCCATTTTGTTCTGTCAAGCTCGGTACCGTCAAATTCGTCCGACCATACCAGTTCCCATTCGCCCTCCGGCAGATAGCTTGGCTCATGTCCTTCTATTTCATATTTTTTCATATTTTTCTCCTCCTTCAAAAATAAAATTCTGTTTTTGCAGGTCTTATATCGGTAAGCGCGCCTGTGTAGTGACGCAGGGTATGGGGTTGATACGGATGGGCTGTACAAGCCGCCTCGTCAATTTCAATTCCCAATCCCGGCTTATCCGGAATTTTGATGTATCCGTCCGAATATTCCAGACTTTCATTGGTTACGTCCCTGCGCCACGAAACATCGGAATACATAATTTCCAGAATACAAAAATTAGGGCAGCTTGCCGCAAGCTGCAGCGTTGCTGCATTTGCCACCGGTCCCGACGGATTGTGCGGCGCAAACGGAATATAGCGGGATTCCGCCTCTGCTGCTATTTTTTTTAATTCCATAATTCCTCCGGCATGGGATATATCCGGCTGAATATAATCCGCAGCCATTTTATCAAACATCGGTTTATAATCCCATCGGGTGTAAAGCCTTTCGCCCGCAGCAATCGCTACCGGCGACTTTTCCTTAACCTCTTTTAATGCGTCAAGATTATCCGGCGGTACCGGCTCCTCAAAAAACATCGGCTTAAACTGCTCAAGCTCCTTTGCAATCTTTATACCCGTGGGAATATTAAACCGCCCGTGACCCTCAATCAGCAGGTCAACATCGCTTCCCACAGCGTCGCGCACCGCACCCACACATTCTATGGCAGTGTTTAAATCTTTATTTGAAATTTCCAGATAGCTTTTGCCGAACGGATCCCATTTCATAGCCGTAACTCCGCGCTTAACGGCAATTTTAGCCTTTTCGGCAAATTCCGCAGGCTTTTTTGCTCCCGCAAACCAGCCGTTTATGTAAATTCTTACCCTGTCATTAACCTTTCCACCCATCAGACGGTAAACCGGCACATTTAAGCTCTTCCCCAGAATATCCCAGAGCGCTGTTTCAACCGCTGACAGAGCGCTCATGAGAACCGCTCCGCCCCGCCAATATGCGTCACGATAAATATTATGCCAATGCTTTTCAATATCAAGGGGATTTTGCCCCACCAGATATTCCCTGATGTGCTCTACTGCGCCTAAAAGCGCCTTTTCCTTATATTCCAGAGTTGCCTCCCCTACTCCGTCAATACCCTCGTCGGTATACACCTTGACGAAAACCCAGTTTGTACGAAAACAGTCCACGGCAAAGCATTTAATATCCGTAACCTTCATAGCCTATTCCTC
>JAQXUJ010000120.1 GCA_029219925.1 Clostridiales bacterium
TGCAAAATTCCTCAATCGATGCCGCCTCGGTATATTCGCCGTATGCGTCACTTGCAAAAGGACAGGGATACAAGGTTGTTTATTATTGCTCGGAAATTGAAGAATTAAAAAATCAACCTTGCTGCCGACAGGTTGCCTCGACTGCTGCTCTTGAGAAAAATCCCAACGCATATAACGCATTTGAGAGAGCCTTTATCAAAGCATATAAATTTTCACAAGAAAATGAGGACAAGACGGTACAGGATATAAAAAAATATATAGACATAGAGCCTGATTATATAAAAACCGAGGTTTATGGAGGGTATAGCTCGTCAAGTCCCGATCCGGATAAACAGGCAACGCTTAAATTAAAAAATACCATTGTGGATCTCGGATATACAAAAGAATATGATATAGAGCCGCTTTATAATACTTCTGTATATTCAAAGGCTTTGGAAAGTATATTGAAGGAAAATCCTAACGATAAGATATACAAAGAATTAAAAGAACATTTTGAAAAATATGAATAAGTAAACCGCTGACGGCAGAACATTCATACAAGGGTTTCTGCCGTTTGGCATAATTTAAGGGTGATGCAATTTGGGTAAAATAGATATTAAAAATTTAACAGTTGAATATACCGAAAAAAATCATTCATTCAAAGCGCTTGATAATGTTTCATTTTCGGTCGAGCCGGGAGAATTTGTTAGCATAATCGGTTCAAGCGGCTGCGGAAAAAGCACCCTTTTGAGTATTCTTGAAGGTATCAATTCTCCCGCAGACGGAACAGTTTTAATTGATGGAAAGCCTGTTTCCGGAACCGGATTTGACAGAGGTGTTGTGTTACAGCATTATTCCCTTTTCCCGTGGATGACGGCGAGAAAAAATATAGCTTTCGGAATCAAACAGGCAAAAAAAGAATTGAAAAAAGATGAAAGGCTTAAAATTGCTGATGAATTTTTAGAAAAAGTAGGGCTGGAAGAATTTAAGAGTAAATATCCGAAACAGCTTTCCGGAGGAATGCAGCAGCGAGTAGCTATCGCCCGTGCATTGGCTATGGATACCGATATATTGCTGATGGATGAGCCGTTCGGTGCTGTCGACGCAAAAAATAGAACAATTTTGCAGGAATTGCTCCTTTCTCTTTGGGAAGGAAGCAAAAAAACGGTTGTTTTTGTGACGCATGATATTGATGAAGCAATTTTTCTTTCAGATAAAATTATTATGATGTCTACAAGACCGGGACGTGTGCATAAAGAAATTCAGGTGCCGTTCAAAAGACCGAGAAACAGAACCGAATTGATTGGCCTAAAAGAATATAACGATTTTCGCAATGAGCTGATATCACTGTTTTACAGTGATATTGTTGATAAAATCGGTGGGGATGAGGTGGTTTTATAATGACAAAAAAAAGACGGTTTTTGAAGGCAACAAATATCCTGTTTATTGTTTTGTTGTTGGTTCAACTTCTTCCCAATCGTGTGTCGGGTGAAACACATACCGCCTATCTCGTAGGCTTTGCGCTTGTCCTTGAAGCGCTTGCTGTGGCAGCTTCTATATTATCGAAAAACGAAAAAGGATTAAATCTATCTCTTGATATAATCGGCTTTCTGTATGCGCTGATTATAGTATGGACTGTTGTAACAGCAAAATTCAACATCTTGAACGAAGCGTTGTTTCCGCCGCTCGGAAAGGTTTTTTGGCAGCTTATACAGGACGCCGGTAAAATACTTGTAAACATAAAAAGCTCTCTTGGAATTATTGTTCAGGGATATTTAATAGCAGTAATTATTGCGATACCGTTGGGACTTTTTTTTGGCTGGAGCGTCAGGCTCGGAAATGCAGCTACATACATTTCAAAATTTTTAGGCTCAATACCGCCTATTGTGTATATTCCTTACGGAATAGCACTGCTGCCGACATTTCGCTCAGTTTCGGTTTTTGTGATATTTCTTGCAACCTTTTGGCCCGTTCTGGCAAGCACAATGAGCGGTGTGTTGAATGTTGATAAAAAAACGGTCGATTCTGCAAAGGTGCTTAATGTAAGCAAATTTACAATGCTGTTTTCCGTAATGCTTCCCGCAGCGCTTCCGCAGATTTTCATAGGATGCAATCAAGGATTGTCGGTTTCGTTTATATTGCTTACTTCAGCTGAAATGATAGGTGCACAAAACGGAATGGGATATTATATAAAGCAATATTCCGATTTCGGAGATTATACACGCACAATAGTCGGACTTTTGGTAATAGGAGCGGTAATTATGATGATTTCATTTTTGTTTAACAAATTACAGACATATTTACTGCGCTGGAAACAGTAGAAGGGGGCGAAATCAAATGATTGAAATACTATGGCACGGCAGAGGCGGACAGGGGGCGTTTACTGCGGCAAGACTTTTGGGAGCGGCATATGCAATTGGCGGCAAGTATGCTCTTGCCTTTCCGTCATTTGGCCCCGAAAGACGAGGCGCACCGATACGGGCATTTACAAAGCTTGACAGCAAGCCGATTGGTAATCGGAGCGAAACGGAAAAAGCTGATTTTTCTGTATTCCTTGATGATTCATTATTTTCCGACACTGCTTTTAACGAATTAAAACCCGGAGGAAAAATTCTCGTTAATACAAAAAAGCACTTTATAGACGGTAGAATTTTTACGATTGACGCAGACTCAATCGCCGAATAAATCCTGAAACGCCCCATTACAAACACAATAATGCTCGGGGCGTTTGCGGCAGTATCGGGTGCGGTAAGCTTTGACGAAATTTCGCAGGCGATAGAACAGTATATGCCCGAAAAATTACGTCCGAAGAATATTAATGCAGTTGAAGCGGCAATCGCCGAATTAAAGGGGGTATTTGCATGAAACCGTATTTAAGAGATAAGATACCGCAGTCGCTATCCGAAATTCCCGATGCCCCCTCATACGAAGCAGGCTACTTGGTTACAAAAAATGCCGGATGGAGAAATGTCCGACCGGTTATAAATCTTGATAAATGTGTTGGCTGTCTGCAATGTTATCTGTATTGTCCCGACGGTGTAATCTTTAAGGAAAACGGAAAAGTCGGCATTGACTATAACTTTTGCAAGGGCTGCGGAATTTGCCGCAAGATATGTAAGACCGGCGCAATAGAAATGGAGGCGGAAAAATAATGGCAAAAAAATTTTTATCCGGCAACGAAGCCTTTGCCGAAGGCATACGGCTTACGAAGCCGCAGGTGATTTCCGCATATCCGATAACACCGCAGACAATAGTGGTTGAGCGACTTTCCGAAATGGTTGAAGACGGAAGTCTGAAAGCTGAATTTATTCATGTTGAGTCGGAACATTCGGCACTTTCTTGTGCAATGGGAGCTTCCGCCGTTGGGGCAAGAGCCTTTACCGCAACATCATCGCAGGGTCTTTTGTATATGGCGGAATGTCTTACATATGCATCCGGCGGACGGTTTCCGATAGTTATGATGAATGCAAATCGTTCCACTGCTCTTCCATGGAATATTTACGGCGATCAGCGAGATTCGATTTCGCTTTTGGACAGCGGCTGGATTCAAGCATATGCCGAAAATGCACAGGAAAGCCTTGACTTAGCTTTGATGAGTTATTATATTGCTGAGGATAAGCGTGTTTCGACTCCGTTTATGGCAAACCTTGACGGTTTTGTACTGACGCATACATATGAAGTAGTTGATGTTCCGAATAAAATACAGGCAGATAAATTTCTGCCGACATTTAAGACGGAAAACAAGCTTGACCTTAACAATCCGAAAAATCTTGCTTTTTCGGCAGGCCCGGCACAGAATACGGCGTTTAAGTATAAAGAGCATATCGGTCTTTTACACGCAAGAGAGGTTATTGGTGAAGCGGAAGAAAAATTCGCAAAAATTTTCGGCAGAGAGTATTCCGGTCTTACAGAAGAATATAAAACCGATGACGCAGATTATATAATTATTACTCTCGGCAGCATTGCGGGGCTTGTAAGAGAAGCGGTTGATAAATTAAGAATCGATGGAAAAAATGTCGGACTTTTGAGGATTCGCTATCTGCGTCCGTTTCCTAACGAAGAAATTGCAAAAACTCTGAAAAATGCAAAAGCCGTGGCTGTTTTGGAAAAGGACATATCTTTTGGAAATGAAGGAACAGTTTACACAAATGTAAACTCGGCACTCAAAAAACAGAGCATTAACATTCCGACAGCAAACTATATCGGCGGACTCGGCGGAAAAAACATATCGGAATCTGAAATAGAGGGAATTTTTAACGACATTGAAAACGGAAAAACCGGCGTTAAATTCTTGGGAATCGGAGGTGAACGGTAATGGCATTAAATGCAAAAAGCCTAAATGAAGAAGAATATTTTTACGGGCATAAGGCGTGCGCAGGATGTGGCGGCAGTTTGGCGGTGCGAATTGCATTAAAGGTTTTGGGCGAAAAAGCTGTTGCCGTACTCCCGGCAGGATGTATGTCGGCGGTCGGATTTAATTTTCCGCAGCTTTGCTTTTCAAATAACGCCATTATTTCAACCTTTGCCGGGACAGCGTCTATGCTGACCGGAATTGAAGCAGGACTTCGGGCACAGGGCATAACGGATTTTCACGCTGTTGGCTTTGCCGGCGACGGTGGTACGGCGGATATAGGCTTGCAGGCTCTTTCGGGTGCAATTGACCGAAACGATAACATTCTTTATATCTGCTATGACAATGAGGCGTATATGAACACCGGTATTCAAAAAAGCTCGCTGACTCCTTTCGGAGCTAAAACGACCACTACTCCTGCAGGAAAGAACATTCACGGGAACTTAAGACCTAAAAAGAATATGTTTGAAATTGTTGCAGCACACGATATTCCCTATGCTGCAACGGCAAGCGTTGGATATATGAATGACTTTATGAATAAGCTTGAGAAGGCGTCAAGAATACAAGGCACGAAATATATTCATGTAATTGCACCTTGCCCAACGGGTTGGGGCGTTGAAACTGATTCGACCGTTGAAATAGCAAAAGAGGTTGTTGACTGCGGACTTTGGTATCTGGCGGAATATGAAAACGGCGGATATACACTGAATTATAAGCCGAAAGAATTTACCGATGTCAGAGAGTATCTGCAAAAGCAAGGTCGTTTCAGACATTTAAGTGATAACTATATAGAAATCATAAAAGACTCACGGGATAAAAAGTGGGAAAAAATCAATCAAAATTGGAGGATAAAATAATGAGCAGAGATGTAAACAATAAATATTGGGATGAGGAATTGGAAACACTTCCGAGAGAAGAACTTGAAAAAAGACAGCTTGCGGATTTGAAAGAAATTGTAAAGTTCGCATATGAGAATGCACCGTACTACAGGCGTTCATTTGACGAAGCGGGCGTTAAACCGGAGGATATAAAAGAGCTTTCCGATATACAAAAATTCCCGTTCATCAACAAAAAGACACAGAGAGATACACAAGGCGTCGGTTCATTCTTGGGCGAGCTTTGCGCAGTTCCCGAAGATGATGTTGTATTTATTTCAACCTCATCGGGTTCAACGGGCGTTCCGACAATGAGCCCGTTTACAAAAAAGGATTTCGACGAATTTCAGGATACTGAAAGCCGATGGTTCTGGCAGATTGGAATGAGACCGAACGACAGATATGTTCACGCTCTTAACTTTTCATTGTATGTCGGAGGCCCTGATGTTATCGGCGCACAAAATTTGGGCGCACTTTGCATATGGGGCGGCACACTTCCGAGCGAAAGGCTGTTATTTATACTGAAAACATATCAGCCGACAATAATCTGGACAAGCCCCTCGTACGCTTGGCAGCTTGGCGAAAAGGCACTGAAAGCCGGTATTGATCCGAAAAAGGATTTGAACATTAAGAAAATAATTGTAGCCGGTGAGCTTGGCGGGTCAATCGACGCAACAAGAAAGGCAATAGAAGATTTGTGGGGAGCAGAGGTCTATGACTTCTATGGGCTTTCCGATATATTCGGAGCGTGCGCCGCAATGTGCGAAGCAAAAGACGGATTACATATTGCCGAGAATCATATTCTTGTTGAAACGGTTGATATTCACACAGGCGAGGTTTTAAAGCCCGGAGAAGTCGGTGAGCTTGTATTTACAACGCTCAGAAAGCACGCAAGACCGCTTATCCGTTTCAGGACAGGAGACATAGGCTGGATTGACAACACCCCCTGCAAATGCGGCAGAACACACGGCAGAATTCATATAAACGGCAGAAAGGACGATATGTTCATCGTTTCGGCAGTCAATGTATTCCCCAGCGATATTGAAGCCGTTATTCGTGAACAGAAAGACATTACCGGCGAATACCTGATAAGAGTATTTGAAAAGGATTTCACTTGCAAATACAGTGTTGAAATCGAAAAGAAAGCGGATAATCCCGACACCGATGAGGAGGTTGCATCAAAGGTAAGCGCAGCGTTAAAGGCAAGAATCGGCGTTAAACCATATACGGTTGTCGTTCACCCCGATGGCGGACTTGATACCCGCAGCGAGCATAAATCAAGGAGAATCATCGATGAACGCAAGCTTGACTACTCAATATGATATATTGCCGGTGATATATGCCCATTCACATATTTTCCCCGACAGTATTGCGGAAAAAGCAGCGTTGGTATTTTTTATAATATGCCAATGTTCACATCCGGTACGTTGGCAGAGCTTTACAAGGTACGCTGCGGCGCTTTTGAAAATATAAAAATTACATTGCAGGCGATTTTCTCGCCTGCAATGTATGCGTCGCAAACCATAAGTATTAACGGCTTTATATCATCGCTTTGTGCAAAGGACAAGAACTTAATCGGTTTTGAAACTCTGCATAAGAAAAAATGATGATAATAAAGATGAGCTACAGCGAATTAATTATATTGAATTTTTGAAAAAATGCAGCGATGAAAGGAAATAAGAATGAAAGAATTAAGTAAGCGCACGTCAACATTTACCGACTCGGTAATACGCCGTATGACACGAATTTCAAATAAATACGGAGCGGTCAATCTATCACAGGGTTTTCCCGATTTTGAGCCTCCGAAAGAAATACTAAAGCGTTTGACAGAGGTCGCAAAAGAAGATTTTCACCAATACTCCATTACTTGGGGTGCTCAGAATTTTCGTGAAGCCCTCGCAAAAAAGCAGGAGCGTTTTATGGGCAGAAGTATTGACCCAAACAGTGAAATTGTTGTTACCTGCGGAAGTACCGAGGCAATGATGGCAGCGATGATGACAGTTACAAACCCAGGAGATAAGGTGATTGTCTTTTCTCCGTTCTATGAAAACTATGGTGCAGATACAATTTTGTCAGACGCAGAGCCGATATATGTGCCGCTTTATCCGCCTGAATTTAACTTTGATGCAGATGAGCTTGAAGCGGCGTTTAAACTAAATCCGAAAGCGCTGATACTTTGCAATCCATCCAATCCGTGCGAAAAGGTTTTTACCTATGACGAATTAAAGGTGATTGCAGATTTGGCAGAAAAGTATGACACTTATGTGATTACAGATGAGGTATACGAACATATTGTATATGAGCCGAATAAGCACATCTATTTTTCGAGCCTTCCGAATATGTCACAGCGCACAATTTCTTGCAGCTCTCTATCAAAAACATATTCGATTACAGGCTGGCGTTTGGGCTATGTTATTGCACCGCCCGAAATCTGTGATACCGTAAAAAAGGTGCACGATTTTTTGACAGTCGGTGCCGCCGCACCTCTTCAGGAGGCCGCTGTTGTCGGTCTGAATTTCGGTGACGATTACTATAGATGGCTTTCGGACAAATATACAAAAAAGAAAAATCTGTTTCTAAAGGGATTGGATGATTTGAAAATCGAGCATACAATTCCGCAAGGTGCATACTATGTTTTGCTTGATATTTCTGAGTTTAATTATAACAGCGATGTGAAATTCTGTGAGGATTTAGCAGAAAAAGTAGGCGTTGGCGCAGTGCCGGGCTCGAGCTTTTTTAAGGAGAATGTTAATCATCTGATAAGACTGCACTTCGCAAAAAAAGACGAAACATTATACGACGCATTGAACAGACTTGAAAGCTTTCGTACAAAAATAACGGCGCGATAAAACGCCGATATTTTTAGGTTTCAAGGTTTGTTTGCTTTGCCGAGATATTCACTGAGTTCTTTATATAAATCTCGCTTATTGAGCATTGTGTTTGGCAATTTGATTTTTTATCGACTGAAACCGTCATTGGTATTTGTCAAATCTTTTATAATCTCGCCGGCAATAATAAGCCCGACAACAGATGGGACAAAAGCATTACTTCCGGGAACTTGTCTGCGCTGTGTGCATTTTCTTGCCGTCCCCGGTGGACAGATACAGTTTGTACGACAGCTAATTGCCATATCGTCAACGGGTGTTATGGGCGATTCCTTTGAATACACAACCTTTAGGCTTTTGATATTTCTTTTCCTGAGTTCATATCGCATAACCCTTGCTAACGGACATACAGATGTTTTATAAATATCCGCCACTTCGAATGCAGCAGGATTTATTTTATTTCCGGCACCCATAGAGCTGATAATCGGTGTGCCGGTTTTCTCTGCATTTACAACAAGCTCGATTTTTCCTGTTACGGTATCGATTGCGTCCACAATGTAATCATAGTCGTGAAAATCGAATTGAGGTGCGGTTTCCGGGGTATAGAAGGTTTTAAAAGTACGCACCAGCATATCGGGATTGATTTCGGAAATTCGTTCGGCAGCGACATCAACCTTATATTTTCCGACTGTTTTGCGTGTGGCATGAATCTGTCGGTTGATATTGGTAAGACATATCTTGTCATCATCAATCAGATCTACCGCACCTATTCCGCTTCGAGCCAGAGCCTCAACCGTATAACCGCCAACACCGCCGATACCGAAAATCGCAACTCTGGAATTTGCAAGGCGATCCATTGCACCCTTGCCAAAAAGCAACTCGGTTCTTGAAAATTGATTTAACATTTAGATATTCTCCTAAAAATATATAACAATCTGTATTTTCTTCAAATACTTTCATAAGCGTTTTCACAGCTTCTCATAGCCAGAATGGTTTTTGAAATCAAATAATCCAATTCCCAGCCAAGCATCTCGGCACCATGTCCGATAACCGCTCTGGAACAGCCGGCCGCAAAGTTTGCGTTTTTATATTTCTTCTTGACTGATTTTAGCTCTAAATCCGACACGCTCTTGGATGGACGCATTAGTGCAACGGCACCAATCAGACCTGTAAGCTCGTCTACCGCATACAAAACCTTTTCCATTTCATGCTCCGGCGCAATATCAACCGTCAACTGATAACCGTGGCTGGCAACAGCGTGAATGAGTCGCTCGTCAAGACCATGCTCACGCATAATTTCCTGTTCTTTTATACAATGCTCTTGTGGAAATTGTTCAAAATCCAGGTCATGCAAAAGTCCGACAATGCCCCAGAATTCTTCTTCCGATGCATATCCAAGCTCTTTTGCAAAATATCGCATAACGCCTTCGACCGTAACTGCATGCTTTAAATGAAATTTGTCTTTGTTATACTCGGTCAGAAGTGCCCAAGCATCTTCTCTTGTAATCTCTTTGCCGGTTTTTACAGTTGGTACATTATCTTCATAATTCATTGTTCTTATATCTCCTTTACCTCGCATTGCTTGTAAGCATATTGGAGGTGGCCGTAATTATTCTCATTCACTAAAATCACGGCTGCCATTGCCTAAGCTATATCCGTTAGGGAGCAGCGTCCGTAATATTTAGATTGAAAACGCATCATATAAATCGGCGTATATAACATACATAAAACCTATATATTTAATAAGTATCATAACATATAGAGCGTCTTGTGTCAAATATTATTTTTTTATTTACCGTTATAAAATTTATCTATAAGTATTTTTTTCAAAAGGTATTGACAAAACAAAAAATCATGATATAATAAAACCTATAATACGAATAGGAATTGTAGTTATTGCGAAGTGATGCAATTTGCAGACTCTTATTTACAAACGATGTTGAGGTAGTTTACAGCAATAATAAATAATAAATCGAAAGAAGCTGATATTATGAAAGCATATGAAAAAATAACTGATTTAATAGGAAAAACACCATTGTTAAAGCTTAATAATTACATAAAGGAAAATAAGCTTGAAGCATCAATATACGGAAAGCTTGAATATTTTAACCCGGCGGGAAGCGTTAAAGACAGAATTGCAAAGGCTATGATTGATGATGCCGAAGCAAAAGGACTTTTAACCCCCGAATCGGTTATTATTGAACCGACAAGCGGTAATACAGGTATTGGTCTTTCGGCGGTCGCTGCTTCAAGAGGATACAAAATTATTTTAACTATGCCTGACACGATGAGTGTTGAACGCAGAAATTTGTTAAAGGCATACGGAGCGGAGCTTGTTCTAACCGAAGGTGCGAAAGGAATGAAAGGTGCTATTG
>JAQXUJ010000121.1 GCA_029219925.1 Clostridiales bacterium
ACTAAAAGCGAAGCGGCGGCATTAATATACAAAGCGCTGAATTGTTATGCGGTGACGGTGTCATATAGTTATGAATTTAAAATTAATGTGACGGAGAAAAATGACGAAAACCGGTTGCTTGCATACTATCACGACGTTTATGAAATAAAAAGCGGAGATGTGACAGCAAACGGAATAACGCAGCTCGGTGATACCGGCTGCGCAAGAAATCATCTTCTTATAGATAATGAAGTATATATCGACCCGGACAGCCGTTTTATCGGAATGATAGGATACAGGGTAACAGGTTATTACAAATTGAACGACGATGGCGATAAAACACTTTTGTGTATGTGGAAACACAGCCTGGTTAAGGAAAACGAAATTTGGATAAGAAATTTCAGAAAATATGAATCCGCAGACAATTCCGTGACATACTATGATGGTAAAAGGAACAGAAAAGCCAAGCTTGATAGCGCTTACTCTGTTATAAAAAACGGCGCTGTTATGCAAAATTTTGACGAGCATATTTTTGATAATATCAAAACCGGAAAAATTACACTTGTTGATAACGGTGCCGGCATAAAACGGGTTATAATAGAGAGTTATGTGAATGTTGTTCTGGAGGGAATAGAGTCAAAAAACGGCAAAATGATATTTAAATTTGGGCGAGGCGTCAGACCATATTCATTTGATCCGACAGACGAAGAGTTGTACATAACGTGCAGAAATGCCGATGGGAGCAATATACCGCTTGTAAGCTCGTCATCGCAGACCTATGACTCAGACGGAAACAAGGTGGTGAAGTCAAGACTGCCGTCAATATCAAAAGGCAGCGTACTGAGTATAAGTGCAGATACGTATACAAACGATACGGGTGTTTCATCTCAAATTCCGGCAGATGAGGCAAAATACGTAAAGATTATTGTCGGGACGGCATCCTATGAAGGAACAGTAAATAAGATTGATACATCAGAGGACGTGGCGTATATTTCTGGACAGGGATACTATATTTCGACCTGCAACTATTTTAACCGCGAAGATGATGATTTTACAGTTGGAAAGAGCGGTACTTTTTATACGGATTACCGTGGTGAACTTGTATACACAGTAAGCTTTGACGGAGAAATGCATTACGGTTATCTTACAAAAATTACGCGTAATGATGAAAAAGAGAATATTCTGCAACTGAACTTAATGAAAGAAGACGGTAAATTTGAACGATTTAATACGGCGGAGCGTTGCATGCTGAACGGAGAGCGTATCAAAAATTCCGATAATGCCGTGAATGATATCATGACATCAGCAGGGTATAATATCCCAGGTCAGAGCAGCGCAGACCAGCTAATTAAATACCGTCTTAATTCATCGGGGGAGATTTCCGAAATAGAAACACTTCTGCAGAGCACAGGGCTGCCGGAGGGAACGGACAGAGAACATTTGACGCGAGAAACGGCAGGCAGAAGCTACTACGTAAAAAAAGTCGGTGATTATATGCTGAACGACCGGACAGTTTCAAGAAAAACATTTCAGTGTCCGAAAATAATTTTCAGCGTGCCGGAGGTTCACAGTGAAGATTCCGATAAATACGGTGTTTTTAAATTTACGACAAATGAAAAAGCGTATACTATCGACGTATATGATGCAGACAATGCATTCTGCCCGGCAATCGGCATATATAAAACTTCGTCTGCGGAGGTAAAGCCTATTAATCAGTTGTTTGTTATAAACAAAATTTACACTGCGATTGACAATGATGGGCAGCCGGCAAAGTATATGGAGGCATGCGATGGCTATGACATGATAACATATACCGAAAAAAGAGAGGGTGTATTCGATGGTCTGAAACGCGGTGATGTTGTTCTCTTGTGTGGCATCGAAACAGAGATTGACAGTGTGGTGAAAATGTTTAATGCCGAGGATTTGCCTGATGTTGGCGATGATACCCTGCACAGTTGGTCATGGACGGGAAAAGAGAGTAATACTCAGTATGCGTATCTGTACGAATGTTATAAAGTAGACGGAACGGCGGTAATCGGACATTACGGCAGTGTGGGAAGCAATCTCAGACGCAAATATATCGGAATGAATATGTGGTCCAATGATAAGGGAGCAATGACCGGCGGAGGGATTTTATACGATGCTACAAACGGAAAACCTGAAATCAAAGTTGCAAGCATATTGGATTTAAAGGCGGCCGAAAACTACGGAAACGCAAGCGCATCAAAGATTTTATTTGTGGAGTCCTACGGTGACTGTAAACAGATAATTATTTTTAACTATTAGGTCTTGAAAAAAGTGCAAAAAAGTGTTATAATAACAGAAAATGTTCGGGGGTTAAAAAATGTATTTCACTGCTATAATATTTTTATTTTTTCTGGTGGGGTACATATTCAAAAACGGACAAAATAAACTGACA
>JAQXUJ010000122.1 GCA_029219925.1 Clostridiales bacterium
GAGCTTAAGCCCGCTTTCGCCGCATTTGTTATATTGCATGTTATTATACCTGTCGGTATCCGCTGAATAATCCATAAAAAATATCTCCCTTTATAATCAATATTTCATATTTTTTCGTCTATGACATCTCCAAATCAGCGCTTATTTTCGTACATCATGCTGTCCGCCTCCTTAATTACCTCATGAATATCCGATTTCTCGGGATCATAATATTCATATCCCATAACAACGTCTGACATACTTGTATCACTGCTTTGCAGCTGTTTTATGGCGTCGGATGAAGCTTTTTTTCTCTGAATACATTATTCAAAACATTATTCAAAGTCCTTTTCACCCCCAGCAATTCAAAAACCGACTGCAACCTTAAAGAAAGGATTTCAGCCGGCCAATTATATGAAAACTCGCTTAGACACCGTAGCTTTGCGTCCCTGACTCTCGACAGGTTTGCCTATAAATTATGGCTCAATTATATCATATATCCGCTTAGAAGTCAACTTTTACTTTTGTATTGCCCGATAATATTTACCCAAAAATGACGGTATATTTCAATATTTTTTAATATCTTACAAATTTCTGTATTGACAAACGGCCAAAAATAATATATAATGCTTATATGTTTGATAGGTTTTGTAAAAGTACTACATGAAATATCCGGCTTGCATATATTAAATACTCAGTCGGAGAAACGGACGCTATGCTGCTCATCATGTTTTATTTCACAACATCTAAATAAGCTTAGAAGGAGATTTTTACAATGGAAAACAACAGATTTGAATTAAACAAAAACCTTGCACAGATGCTTAAGGGCGGCGTTATTATGGATGTTACCACACCCGAGCAGGCAAAGATAGCGGAAGCCGCAGGCGCATGCGCCGTTATGGCTCTTGAGCGAATTCCGGCAGACATACGCGCAGCCGGCGGCGTATCGCGCATGAGTGATCCGAAAATGATTAAGGGTATTCAAAATGCGGTTTCGATCCCCGTTATGGCGAAGTGCAGAATCGGACATTTCGCAGAAGCACAGATTTTGCAGGCAATCGAAATCGACTATATAGACGAAAGCGAGGTTTTATCCCCGGCTGATGACAAATACCATATTGACAAGACCGCCTTCGAGGTTCCGTTTGTATGCGGCGCAAAGGATTTGGGCGAAGCGCTGAGAAGAATTAACGAGGGAGCGTCGATGATTCGTACAAAAGGCGAGCCCGGCACAGGCGATGTTGTACAGGCAGTACGCCATATGCGCATGATGCAGTCTGAAATCCGCCGTCTGGGCTCACTGAGTGAGGACGAGCTGTTTGATGCCGCCAAGGAGCTTCAGGTACCGTATGATTTGGTAAAGTATGTGCATGAAAACAAAAAGCTGCCTGTTGTTAATTTTGCTGCCGGCGGCGTTGCAACCCCTGCCGATGCGGCTCTTATGATGCAGCTGGGCGCAGAGGGCGTATTTGTCGGATCAGGCATATTTAAGTCGGGCAACCCCGAAAAGCGTGCGGCAGCTATAGTAAAGGCTGTAACGAACTTTACCGACGCAAAGCTGCTTGCTGAATTGTCCGAGGATTTGGGCGAGGCTATGGTCGGCATAAATGAACAGGAAATTGAGCTTTTAATGGCAGAAAGAGGCAAATAATGCGTATAGGGGTATTGGCTCTGCAGGGAGCGTTTATTGAACATGAGCAAATACTTGCAAGACTTGGGGTTTCCTCTTTTGAAATAAGACAGGAAAAGGATTTGGATTCGGCATTTGACGGACTTATTATCCCCGGCGGAGAAAGCACTGTGCAAGGAAAGCTGCTGCGGGAGCTTAACATGTTTGACAAAATAAAAAATCTGATTGAAAATGGCTTGCCGGTTTTCGGAACCTGTGCCGGACTTTTGCTGCTCGCGAAAAAAATAGAAAACGATGACAGAACCCATCTGGCAACTATGGACATCTCCGCAGTAAGAAACGCATACGGACGTCAGCTTGGCAGTTTTTATACTGAACAGGATTTCAAAGGCATTGGTAAAATCCCTATGACCTTTATCCGCGCGCCGTATATTTCGGGCGTACAGGGTGATACCGAAATTCTTGCCGAAGCGGACGGGCATATTGTTGCCGCAAGACAGAAAAATCAGCTCGTTACCGCCTTTCATCCTGAATTGAATGATGACTTGTCTGTGCATGAATATTTCACAAAAATGATACTGTGATAACGGCTCATCCAATGTGACCGATAATGCAGTGAATAAAAAAACAATGAAATTCGCATCACCGCTGTACCGTCCGGACCTTAACCGGTGACTGTGCGGCGGTGATGCTGTCCAATCTTGCTCCGCTTTCGTCATTGCAATGCAGTGTTCTTGCTAAAGCTCCGTCCAGTATATCCGAAATTCCGCAATAGGTATAAATCGCAAAGAACGCCCGCGAAAAAGCGTGTATCGGCAATAGCGCAAGTGCCGATACAATTCTGCTCAGCGTAATCAAGTTTGGCAAATGCTTCATTTCATACATCCTTTCACAAATTTAAGGGGAGTGTCCATGCGCTCGGTTGTCTGCTCCGGCGTCATATCCCCTTTAATTTACTGCGGACTTCTCGGAATAATGATTGCCGCTATAATATACGCAATTATACCGCTGCCGCCCAATGCACAAAACAGCACCCAGCCTAAACGAACAATCGTCGGATCCATATTGATATATTCCGCAATTCCGCCGCACACACCGTCAATCATTCTGTTCTCGTTTGATTTATAAAGCCGTTTATCCATAGTCCTAAGCCTCCTTGTTATTTTATGCTCTCCGCAAGTGCCAAAAACTTCTTTTCGCTCAATATTTCATTAGTTATGTATTCACCGTTGTAAAACAGAGCATAATTCGTCCATGCTGCCGGAGCGTTTTTAGCTTTTTTCCGACTGTCAATCAGTATGCTTTTAAACGGGATTCCGTTTTGCCTTGCACATTCCTCAATAAGCGGAGCATATTTTGCGGTATACGGACAGCCGGCCGTGTAATACAGAACAAAGCCTTGCTCCGAAATATGCGGCTTTTTCGCCTGCTCCTTAAATTTTGGAATACCCGCCTTTTCATCAAAGGGCAAATAGAGCAGCGTGTAATACGGTTCTGCAGTGTCTGCATTTTTAAATCCCTTATATGCAAGATATTTCGGATCGGACAGAAACGGCTTTTTCTTCGTCGAGGAAATCACCGTAATCCCTTTTTTGCCCTTTTCCTTTGCATCCTTTATACACGCCTCCAGCAGTTCGTTGGAGTATCCGTGTCCCTTAAGCGAGCCCGACACCCAAAAACAGTTAATGTGCATATATCCGTCCGCATCAATCGGCACCCACGCATGCTCGGCAGGGATATACTCAATAAAGCATTTGCCTCTCTGCGCTGATTTTAAAAACACCATTCCCTCGCTTATTCGCTCCTTAAGCCATGCTTTTTTTGATGCCACCTGTGGATCTTTGTTGCTTGAAATGGCACAGCAGATATGCTCTTTCTCTAAATTTTCATGTGTTAATTTTATAAATTCCATAATAACTCCTCCGGTTTGTCATTTCATATCCACAAATACCTCTGCAAAGTACGATTTATCGCCTTATTCCGCCAATCTCCTCTTGCAAAAGCTCTTTTTTTCGCAATGCGGGCATTTTAAATATCTTGTTGTCAGTGTATGCGCTCCCCAGACATATGCTCCGAGTGTAGGCTTGAACCTTTGTCCGCATTTCTTGCACTCATAATCACCTGCACTATAATCAAGCAATATCGCTGCTATAAGTGCAATGATAAATGTTATACTGCTTAAAATCACAAGCAAGACAGACCATTCAAACGGAAAAATCTCAAAAGAAGCACCGCTTATCATAATCAAAATAAGAGATATAAGAAGTATACATACCGATAAAAGAATTTTTGTTAAGTTTTTCATTTTACATCAACTCCTCCGAAAATGCAGGTGCCGTTTAAATAAACAGTATATTGGTTATCATTTGAATTTTGATGCTTTTTATTGTCAATGCCGCCGAAAAGGGAATTGGAATTAACTTTGATGTTCACATTGTCGGGAAGAAGGATATCCACTCCTCCGAAAATACAGCAGGCATTTATGACGGTATCGCCTTCAAACACAGCGTTTCGTAAATCACACTTGATTCCACCGAACACCGCAGTAAGCTCCGCTCCCCGAAAGATTTCATTATCGTAGGTAATATCCTGCCCGGTAAATGCCGCAAAAGCAGTTTCTATGTCATCTCCTTTTGCTTCAATGCTTTTAATAAATCCCCCGTTTCTTCCGATGCCGCCGAAAATCATTTTAATTCCGATTACGGCGATTATCACAGGTGCTACAAGCTTCCATATAATGTCAAAATCAATAATGTTCTGACAGGCGAGAAGCAGAAATGTTCCTATTAATAGTCCGATAATATTTGCTGTTTTGTCATGACCGCCAAACAGCCCGACGAGGCTTGGAACAATAATAAACAGCGTCCACCAGCCGTCAAAAAATATTTCTATGTTCGTTATTTCAAATGCGTTCAGAATCAGCACGGCGCTTACTGCAAGCAGAGCCAATCCCCATATAATACTGTTAATTCTTTT
>JAQXUJ010000123.1 GCA_029219925.1 Clostridiales bacterium
GCTTACCGAGCCTGACGAATCGTACCACGGACTTATTTACACAAAATCTTTTGGTAAATCGGCATATATAACCAAGCTTAGGGTACAGCTGATAAGGGATTTCGGTGTTGCACCCAGCGCGATAAATGCATTTTTATTGAATTTGGGACTTGAAACCCTTCATCTTCGTATGGAAAGGCATTGCGAGAACGCACTGAAGGTTGCCGAATATCTTGAAAAAAATGACAAAATTGATTGGGTGAATTATCCGAAGCTTAAATCAAGCTCTGATTTTGCGCTGGCGGAAAAATATTTGCCAAAGGGCGCCGGCGGAGTAATTTCCTTCGGCATAAAGGGAGGAAGAGCCGCAGCGGTCAAATTTATGGACAGCCTGAAGCTTGCCGCAATTGTTGTCCATGTTGCCGACGCAAGAACCAGCGTACTGCATCCGGCATCCACTACTCACCGCCAGCTTACCGACGAACAGCTTGTTGACGCCGGAATTACACCTGACCTTATCAGAATATCGGTGGGAATTGAGAGCATAAATGACATCCTTGCGGATATAGAGCAAGCACTGGGAGAGGTGAGATAATGCCTATAAAGATTCCAAACGACCTGCCGGCAACCGAGGTTCTTAACAACGAAAATATATTCGTCATAACCGAAACCCGCGCTTTAACGCAGGATATAAGACCGCTTAAAATTTTGTTGCTAAACCTCATGCCGACAAAAATTGCAACCGAAACGCAGTTTGCCCGGCTGCTTGGAAATACACCGCTTCAGGTGAAGCTGGAATTTCTGCAGACGGCAACGCATAAGGCTACCCATACGGATGAGCAGCATATGATTGATTTTTACCATACTTTTGACGATGTGAAAAATAAAAAATATGACGGAATGGTTATAACGGGCGCACCTGTTGAGCAGATGGAGTTTGAGGAGGTAAATTACTGGCAGGAATTGTGTGAGATTATGGAGTGGAGCAAAACACATGTAACAAGCACATTCCATATATGCTGGGGAGCACAGGCAGGGCTTTACTATCACTACGGAATAAAAAAATATCCCCTTAAGGAAAAGCTGTTCGGCGTCTTTCCTCATAGGGTTGAGCATAAAAATTCCATACTGTTCCGCGGCTTTGACGACACATTCATGGTGCCTCATTCCCGGCATACAACGGTTCTGCGCCGGGATATAGAAGCGGTACCGGAGCTTAAAATCTTAGCTTCATCGGATAAGGCGGGCGTCTATGTTATATCTACCGACAGAGGAAGACAGATATTTGTCACGGGACATTCTGAATATGACGGAGACACCCTGAAAAACGAATATTTTCGCGATAAAAACGCAGGGCACAATATTAAAATTCCGGAAAATTATTTCCCGGACAATGACGAAACAAAGCCGCCAATGGTATCATGGAGGAGTCATGCAAATCTCCTTTACTCAAACTGGCTTAACTATTTTGTATACCAGACTACACCATACGATATTGAAGCGATACATTAGAATGGGGGAAAATAAAATGTATAAATATGAAATGCATTGTCATACGTCGGAATGCAGCGCATGCAGCCGTATTCGTGCCGCGGATTTGGTAGACTGCTATAAGAAACTCGGATTTGACGGCATAGTTGTAACTGATCATTTTTTCAATAACGGGAGTACAACTGTCCCTAAAAATCTGCCGTGGAGTCAGCGTATATCACTGTTTACTGTGGGATATAAGGAGGCTTTAAAACGAGGCAATGAGATAGGCCTGGACGTGTTTTTCGGCTGGGAAGCCACATTTGACGGTACGGATTTGCTGACCTACGGACTGGATGAGGCATGGCTGACAGAGCATGAGGACTGTGATCTGCTTGGAATAAATGAATATTGTGACCTTGTGCATCAATCGGGCGGATATATTGTTCACGCTCATCCGTTTCGTGAGGCTGACTATATAAAAATAATAAGGCTTCTGCCGAGAAAGGTTGACGCTGTCGAAGTAGTTAATGCCTGCAATACAGATTTTGCCAATAAAATGGCGCATGAATATGCCGAAAACTATTCATTACAAATGGTTTGCGGCTCAGATAATCATATAGGCTTTAGAGAGAAGATTGCGGCTTTGATTCTTGATTTCAGACCCAAAAACACGGCAGAAATAATGAAGGCGGTAATGGAGAACAGGCATAAGAGAGAAATTTATGAAATTTTAATGTAAAATGACCGGGGATTATTCCTCGGTCATTGCTGCAAATTTCTCAAATAATTGTGGGTCCTTGCGCTTTAATGACGTAACGTGTCCGTGTACATCAAGCAGGCAATGTTCGGTTGAACCTTCAGCACGTTCTTCACCGGTTTCGGCGTCGACAACAAGATAGCTGAATTTGTGACGGACGTTGCCGTATTCGGTGAGTTTTGTATAAATTTTTACGGTATCGCCGAAGCATACTGATTTTTTATATGTACATTCTGCGGCAAGCACCGGGCAAAATAATCCGATATCCTCCATGTTTTTATACGGATAGCCTGCCTGGTCCATATAGTCAAGACGAGCTTCCTCAAACCAGCGTATATAGTTGGAATGATGCACAAAGCCCATTTTGTCGGTTTCGTAATACTGTACTTTATGTGTATATTCTGTCATAATAGTCTGCACCTTTCCGGCCGCATAAATCACAAATTGCGCGCCTTACCGCGGTCAGATAAGACGGGAGTTTTCATTTGCTGTGACGCATATCAGCAGTTATTGTTATTTAATTAACATTATACTATTATTTTACATATTTTGCAAGTAGGAAAGGAGATATTTCTTTGAAAAAATTATATGATGAGGACGCATATATGAGGGATTTTTCCGCAAAGACAGAGTCATGTGAAAAAAGAGAAGGAGAATACTGCGTAGTTTTAAATCAGACAGCTTTTTTTCCGACGGCGGGCGGACAGGACTGTGACACCGGTGTTCTGGACGGTCAAAGGGTACTGCACGTGGAAATGGAAAGTGGGATTGTTTTGCATTTTGTGAAAGAACCTATTGAAATCGGAAAGACGGTATCAGGAAAAATTGATTGGGAGGCTCGATTTCGCAAAATGCAGCATCATTCGGCAGAACATATAATTTCCGGTCTTGCACATAGTATATATGGTCTGGATAACGTAGGCTTTCATTTGAGTGACCGGGAAGTGACTATGGACTATAACGGTGAGCTGTCGGAGGAAGAGGTAACGCTCCTTGAAAATGCCGCAAATACCGCGGTACAGGAAAATCTGATGATTACTGCGGAATATCCGGATAAAGACAAGCTTTCATCGATGAACTACCGTTCCAAGCTGGACTTGGAGGATAATGTCCGAATTGTAACGGTTGAGGGAATAGACGTATGTGCCTGCTGCGCTCCTCACGTAAAAAGAACCGGTGAAATCGGCATGATTAAATTAACCGATGTAATGCGTCATCGCGGCGGTGTGCGTATGCGTATGATATGCGGCATGGACGCTTTGCGTGATTACCAGAAAAAACAGACAGAGGTTCAGAAAATTTCATGCTTGCTTTCATCAAAGCAAAACGAGGTATCGGAGGCTGTAGACAGAAAACTGGAGGAAATAACCGGACTGAAGCAGCGCATATCGGAATTGTCCGGACGTCTTGCCGAAAGTATGGCAGAACAGATTGACGAAACCGACGGAAATATATGTATTTTCGAATGCAGCGAAAATATGCATATTCTTCGCAATGTTGTGAACATTGCAAAGAAGAAATGCACCGGTTTTGCGGCGGTAATGGCGGGAGATGACAAGGAAGGATATAATTATATTATTTCAAGCGACAGTGTGCCTTTAAGGTCGTTTTCGGAGAAAATAAATAATGCTCTGAATGGCAGAGGCGGAGGACGCGATGATATGCTTCAGGGGCATTTCAGCGCTGACCGCCGGACTATAGAGAGGTTTCTTGCAGAATTGAAGTAAGCTCCATATCGTCAGGAAGCGGAGCTGATATTGTTATACTATCTCCGCTGAACGGGTGTGGAAAGGTCACCTTTCCGCAGTGCAGACGAGTGCGTTCTCCTTCGATTTCGTGTCCGTACAGAAAATCCGAATAAATCGGTGTGCCGATGTAAGACAAATGCAGTCTTAGCTGATGCGTTCTTCCTGTAGCCGGGACAAGCCTTACAAGTGATAGCCCGCCGAGAATTTTTTCGGTTTCATAATCCGAAACGGCGGTCTTGCCGTCGGGAGCAATACAGCGCTTAATGATGCCTTCCGATTCACGGCGTATTGGAGCGGAAATTCTTCCGGATAAGGGATTGGGAATTCCAACGCAAACAGCCTTATATTCCTTAGTAAATTTATTTTGCTGCATGGATAATGAAAGCTTGCCGGCAGAAAGTGCATTTTTTGCAATAATAACAACTCCGGAGGTACAGTGATCAAGGCGGGTTATGGCTCGGAATTTAAAAGGTATGCTGCGGTAATAATATGCGACCGCATTAGCAAGAGTGCCTTCATAATGGCGTACTGACGGGTGCGTTGGCATACCTGCCGGCTTGTTCACGGCAAGAATATCCTCGTCCTCATATAAAATGTCGAGCGGAATATTGTTGGGGACAATGTTTTCCGAGGCTTCATCGTGAAGTATAACCGTAATAACATCATTTGTCCTGACGGGTTTAATCACAAATTCAGGCACACCGTTAAGGAGTATGCCGCTCGTATCCTTCAATTTTATTATAAGACGCTCTGACATTCCAAAATGATTGCGTAATACTGTTTTTATAGCGGCATTATCG
>JAQXUJ010000124.1 GCA_029219925.1 Clostridiales bacterium
ACTGCCAGTCCCACTCAGCAATTTTACCGCCGTTATTATCATAGCTTAAATCCTCAAATTCAAGCGTATCGCCGACATAGCAGGTCAAGGTTGGGAATTCTGCTGTGCAGTCATAGCCGGTATAACTCATAACGCTGTCAACTGTTTCTCCGTCCACTATCCGCTTCGCCGCAAAGCGTGCTGTCGGTTTTTGAAGTTCCTGCCCCTGTCTGCCGGTTATTAGCATAGTACGATAATCTTTTTCTGCCCACTCACTACTGAGTGACGCAAAAACAGATATATTTGTCAATACAAAAATGGCTGCCGTTATAGCAGCCGTTATACGCGTTTTCCTTATATTCATTAGTTTATCCCTCTGCGATTTGTGCATATATTTTTTTAATCATTGACAAAATGCGAAATCCGTTGTATAATGATAATAGAAAAAGGCAAGACCGTAAGCGGTTATGCCAAAAGCATTTTGTTATAGAATAACGCCATTGCTTTGGTCGGCTGGCGTTATTTTACTTTTACAGTAAATGCTATAAAAAACACAATAATGAAAAATATAATTCTCGGTATGTATTTTCTCATAGCAACCACCTCCTTCCCCGATTTATACGAAATCGGTTTGAGGGTGGCATAACCGCCCAGCGTTTGCGCTTTAGTAGTCTCACCTTTTACATCGGATTTCTCCGACAGGAATCATTATACAACACTTTCACACTTTTTTCAAGTATTATCCGGTTATTCCCCAACATCAATTAAAGAGTACGGCATTTTAAGTGTTTCATTATACATATATTCCCTCTGTTCCCCGCTGCATTTTCTTAAAACCGTCAGCTTAAATGATATATTATCCCCATCCTTCGGTGTAAATGCTTTTTTATCCTCTCTTGTTGCATAGTATGCCCTTGTAATCGTCAGGATTGTGCTGCCTGTATTCGTCAGCTTTGTAAAATTCACCCTGCTGTATTTCTGCCAGCCGTTTATTGCGCCCTCGTCCTGCTCAAATGCGTTAAACTGCGTCGGCGCCGTAAACTCAATTTTAAACTCATAGTTCGGACAGTCCCTTTCAAAATCCCGGTAATTATCAAGCGTTATCCACAAAAGCCTTTTATCGCTTTCGCTTTGAGGAAAATTCACCGTAATTTTCGGTTCAGGGAACTTTACCGCCTCACCGGGCGAGATGATTGTAACAGTTTTTGTTTCCGGATTCCAGTCTACGTCGCAGGCAAGCATCTCCGAGATAAATCTGATCGGTACAAGTGTTCTGTCATCTTTGATAATTCCAAACGTGTCAAACACTATTGTATCGTTATTAAGCGCAGCCTTCATGCTTCCTATCGTATATCTGACTGTGTCCTTATCCTTTTTGATTACAACTGTCCTTTCATCCTGCTCCCAGCTTACCTCCGCACCCATTTTCTCGGATACAAACCGTATCGGAACGAGCGTTCTGTCACGCTTATCCACAAACGGCTGTGCGTCCGGGAACAGCACCTCCCGTCCGTCCAGCAGAACCGTTACCTTGTTTTCCTCCGCCGACGCCGCATATCCCAACGTCATTGACAGTGCCAAAATTATACTTATAAGCTTTTTCATTTTTGATTTTCTTCCTTTCCTAATCTAATCTGTAGTTGGTGGATGATATGTCAAAGGGTATCATTATGCCTTCTCTAAAAATCGTGAATAAACTGCTTGCATATACTGTTCCCTTGACGCTAAGCACAGCAGGATTACTTGTTCCCGACACATTTTCAAATTCCAGTCTGTATTCTTCTTTCCCATCCTTCACCTTTTTGTATCCGCTGTCCAGTCCCATATCTTCAGATAAATACTCATAAAACTTTGACTTTGCAACATTCGTATCAAGGTTTACTATTTTGTCCTGGCGGTAGCTGTCGCCCATCGCATATTCGACCGCGCAGTTTACGCATCTTTGCAGCTGATACTCTATTTCCTGCTGCAATATATGTACTCTGTAAACCTCGCCTACCAGAACAACAAATATGATGACAAAGAACACAAGTATCATTGTCATAATGATACCATCACCGCGTTTTTTCTTAAATACTTTTGCCTTCATTGCTCCTCCTGCTGTGTGTATTTCATATTATACGATATGTATTTTCAAAATGCAATATCCGCGGACATACTAACCAGCCAAAGCCATGTCCCGAAGTTCAAAAACGGTGCTAAAGGCAGTGTGTCGGTACGTTTTTTCTTCTTCATGATTATCAGCGGCAGATATACTATGCAGCCTGCAATACACGCATACGTGACCGCATACACCGTACCCAAGCCTTGACACAGCGCATACATCATTACAAGAATATCAAAGTCGCCGCTGCCGATTTTATCCGAAAACAACCGCGACAATATCACCGCCGCAGCTTCTAATGCGGCTATAGCCGCTAAAAATACAAACACCTCTTTTGTGCCGCTTTTAAACAGCACAAGCATTGACCTTTCCAGCGCAGCAACTACCGTACCCCCGTAAAGTATGCCGCAGTATACCATCTTTTCGTTCGTGTCCTGAATGGCGGCAAGTGCAAGGAATATCAGAACTGTGAGAACATAAAGTCCGTAAACCATGTCCTTTTCAATATAAAAGGCTGCGCATAAAAACGCACAGCCCATATATATTTCTGCAAGTATTACATTTGCCCCGATTTTTGCACCGCATTTGCTGCATCTGCCGCGCTGCAAAACATAGCTTAACAGCGGTATCAGATTATACCATCTAAGCGTTTCTCCGCAGCTGTCACAGCGCGAGCGACCTATATACCAATCCTTTCTTGACAGCAGAACACATGAAAAACTGCCGATGCACGCGCCAAGTATAAACATAAATAGTTTCAAAATACCACCGAAACCTTTCCGTCAGCTGTCGGCTGCTCAATCACATTTACCGTGACATACAACGTCTTTTCGCCTGCCGTATATGAACGGTTATATGTACCGGGTGTTAAGCTCTCTGTATCCGTGCAGTACCAGTTCATATTCTGTCCGTTGGTATACACATAAATATATCCGTCTCCGATACGGTCATGCTTTGAAAAGCCGTCAAGCCTCGTGCCTGTATTTTGCGTACCCGAATCAAATTCCGAGTCAGTCAGAATAGTGATATCGTTGAGCTTTATCGCATTAATCGTTTCCCGAAGCTCTGCCTCCAGCTTGCCGCTTCCTATTACGTTGTCCTTGATATTAAAGCCTATCGGCAAATCATCCTCGTTAAAATCAATCGAGCTTTCTACCGGTTCGGTATCGCTTTCGTCCGGCGGAATCAGATTCTTTTCACCTATACTTCCGCCGGGGATATACTCGCCTTTTGTGTTTATTTCAGATACAGAGCTGCGGTACATCTCACGCATCCATCCCTTGATCAAAAGTTCTATACTTATAACCATCTTTGAGTTATTAGCAGCGATACAAATCGGTCTGCTGTTATATATTTTCTGCCCGGTTATAACCGTTCCTGTCGGACCTCGTGAGTTGACACTTCCGTCGGGATTATATATAATATACCACAATTCATACTGGGATTCGTTAATATCCACCCATTCTGCTTCGGCATACCGTCCGTCCGGAAACACATTTGTCAGATATTTTGTATACCAGTCCTTCACCTGACTTACACCTAATTGGGTTATATTTTTACTGTTTGAAAAACTGCTGTAATTTATATAGTAACCGTCCAGTCCGTGACTGCTGCCGTCACTTCTGTACTCCGTATCATCGCCAAGGATGGTATTGCCGTTTTTATCGAAATATATGTCATTTACCATATGCCAGTAATAGGTATTCCCGCTGCTTGAATCGGAATGGTAAATATAGCTGTTCTTATTCTTGTTTCTCACAACCGTCAGAACTCCGTCACGGGTACCGTAGTTATATGATGTGTATATATTACTGTCCAGCGAAATCTTTACAATTGTGCCGTCTTTTAATATGAAGTAATTTCCGGTTCGTGCAACCGGCATTGAGCAGCCCTTCTGCGTATATTTGTCCTCATCCAGTCCTGTAATTCCATAAATATCGGTAAGTTTGCTAGTGATGCTACCCGGAAATATCTCTTCTTTTATCTTAACCATATCATAATTTACGTTTTTATATAGCGAAATAACATCATAATATTCCGTTATGCCTGAGCTGTTTATCTGTGTTGTAGTGTTTATATGCGCATACATATTCTCAACACAGGGAAGCGTATAAAATGTTTTATTCTCAATATTTGACGCATAGCTCTCACCGTATGATGTATATTCTTCTTCAAAAACGGTTGTTGAAATGCTCTGCGTATTTTGAAGAATTACTATACTGTCCTTAATAGCAAGCTCCTGCACGTTGTACACATATGTACTGCTACCGGAAAGATATGTTTTCCTTGCACCGTATAACCGATTATCCTTAACTGCCGGAGTATATGGCGTATTTTTATCATTTGACTGCGAATATTTAACTATTTTATATTGGTCTGTTATGAAATAGTAATTGGTATCGGACGGATACGATGAGTAACTGTACCGTCCTGTCGGACATATCATATAATACGGCACATCGTAGCCGGCATTTTTAAAATAAACCAGATCCAGAACATCAGAAAGCCGCAGTACAGACTGTTTGCTACCCTCATAATGCTCATTACCGTCATAAATACTGTCAAGTATAACAAACCCATTGTCAGTATCAAGAAGAAGGTAATAGTAAAACAAAAGCATATCACTATTCCCTTTATACCCGCCGTCGTCGATATCACATATAACCGTA
>JAQXUJ010000125.1 GCA_029219925.1 Clostridiales bacterium
ACTCAACATAAGGGAGAGTAAGCCTTTTGATTTTAGTGTTAATGATTTATTTTTCAAGTGATGATTAGACATAATTGTAAAATCCTTTGTTTTTTCTACTCTGAATACAGACATATTTTTTCCTCCTTCCTAAAAAAAGAACACCACAATTGTGATGTTCAAAAAATTTTTATGTTTTAATGTCCAAAAAATTTTTTTGCTATTTACTTTTATATAAGTTTGTGATATAATGATACTAATGTATCAGGATAATGTGTATTAAACATTCAGAAATTTGATGTAGTGGAAAACACCGATAGGGAACAAGAGTTTATGCAATATTCAGATTATTCATAAAAAATCGGTATTGTTCTCCGCCAAGAAAGCAGAACCAAAGAGATATAGTGTCGATTTGGTCAGCAACAGAGAGGGTTTGCGAGTTTTTCGCAAACCCTCTTTCGTAATCAAAACTTGAAGATATTCGCTTCTATTCATGGTGATTTGAACTATGACAATAGCAAGAAATACGGATTGTGATAAGAACTCACCGAATAGAGTTGAACCAACACTTATATAAATTAATATAGAATTTTGAGGCAATTTCTTTAATTAGAAGTTGCCTCTTTTTTTGTACCTAAAAACGAAAGGAGAGAAGAAAATGTATATAGAAAAATTCTTGCAACAGGTGTATCGTAACAAAGGATGAGATTCCTTCTGAACTTTCGCTTGCATGGGAGGTGTTTGCCGAATATGAATCTCCGGTATATTCAGAAGAAGGAACGGAGGAATTTTACAGATGTCTGCATGATGAGAAATATCTTTCTGGAATTACATATTACGGTGCTTTTGACGGAAAAACGCTGATCGGTGAAATCGGTATTCGCCCCGAGCAAAGGCATATCTGCTTTTTCTTTGTAAAAGGCAGTTATCACAGAAAAGGAATCAGTACCAAGTTGTTTGGACAACAGCTCCGTGATATTCCACATGGAACGATAACGCTCAATTCTTCTCCCTACGGCTTACCGTTTTATAAGGCGTTGGGTTTTGTGCCGACAGACAATGAACAAATTGTTAACGGCATACGCTTTACACCGATGAAGTACCGTTGATTAAGTGTCTGCCTAAGCAATTGACTTTATGAATATATTTCAGATAACGTTTTTAGATAAGGGGAATTAACATGATTGGAATTTATTTCAGCGGGACAGGAAACACAAGATACTGTATGGAACAATTTGTATCGTATTATGACGATACAATGGAAATAATGCCCTTAGGGGGAATTCAGTCTGAGCTGAATAAACTTCAGAGCGAAAGTGATATTGTTTTTGCGTATCCGATTTATTACAGCAACTTGCCCAAAATTGTACGAGAATTTATTGACGATAACAAAAATATCTGGAAAGATATAAATGTCTTTATTATTGCGACTATGGGACTTTTCAGCGGTGACGGGGCCGGATTGGCTGCAAGGCGGCTAAAAAAATACGGCGCACACGTCATGGGTGGAGTGCATATACAGATGCCTGACTGTGTATGTGATGTAAAGGCATTAAAGCGTGACTTTTCACAAAATCAGCAGATTGTTGATAATGCACAGAAAAAGATTAAATATGCGGCCCGGAATTTGCGTGTAGGTACACCGACACATGAGGGATTGAAATTCTATAATCATTTAGCCGGACTGTTTGGGCAAAGACTGTGGTTTTTCAACAAAACCCGTAAGTATTCGAATAAATTGAAAATCAATAAAGCGGACTGCATTGGATGCGGTAAATGTGCCAAGATATGCCCTATGAAAAATTTATCTATATCTCATGGGAAGCCCGAACCTAACGGACGGTGTACAATGTGCTACCGCTGTATAAATCAGTGCCCCAAAAGAGCAATTACGCTTATAGGAAACAATGTCATAGCACAGTATACAGTAGATGATTTTGTATCCGAGGGTGAATAAAAATAAAAGAAAATTATTAAAACACCTTGACAACCGACCGTTCGGTAGGTATAATTATTATATGATAATTGCAAGTTTGGTTAGGGGTGTGTTTGATGGAAAAAGGAAATACAAAGCAGGAAATAATTGAAGCGGCACTTGATTTGTTCTCCGCACAGGGCTTTGAAGCTACCTCTGTTTCTCAGATTGCGGATGCTGTCGGCATCCGCAAGGCATCGCTTTACAGCCATTTTGAAAATAAGCAGGCTATTTTGGACGCGTTAGTGCAGGAAGTACTTAAGCAGTATGAGAAACATTCTCTTTTTGCAAGGGCAGAGTGGGAGAAAGATGCCGGTGACCATCCACAGACTTTCGATGATGCTGTCAAAATGATTCAGGGGCAGATTCGCTATCTTCTCCATGACCGCGCTATCAGCAGGGCGCGGAAAATGCTGGTCATCGAACAGTTCCGTAATTCGGAGATCGCAAAGTTACAGACCAAGCAAAATTATTCTGATGTGATGCGGTACTTCACAGGGCTTGTGAAGTATCTGATTAAAAACGGTGTTTTGAAAAAAGA
>JAQXUJ010000126.1 GCA_029219925.1 Clostridiales bacterium
GCGGGCGCAGCAGCAATTTTGAAGCTTGCGCCGGGACTTTTATCCGGAAAGGAAAAAAGCAGAGTCGAATTTACCGTTATGGTGAACAAGGCTGACGAGGGTGTGAGCAGTATCATAAATATTGGTGATGAGGTTTCGATAAGCTTTTCGGAAAAGGCGTATGCAAAGGTTACCAAGGTGTCGGAGGAAGAACATATTGAAAGCGAATTCAGTCCGAGTACCGGAAGGTATGTATCAAATGCGGTTGAAGGAAAATGCGACGTTTTAATTTCGCTCGAGTGCGACGCTTCAATTTCCGATACGGAGATTGCAAACGGCGAGGTGCCTATAAGAGTCGGCTCTGAAATGCCGGTTCGAGGTAAGGGCTACACACTTAAGGGTTACGTAATTGATGTTGATGACGAATAGGAGGCGGCAGCATGTTTTTAGATAAAAAAGGGAAAATTTTTGGAAAAATCAGTATTATTGATTTACTTGTGATTATTATTTTTGCTGTCGCGGCAGTCGGAATAGGAGCACGGTTTGTCACAAGCGCGGCAAAAAATGCGCGCGAAAAGGTTCACTTCTCCTATGTTGTTGAGATTGACGGCGTAAGGAAATATACGGTCGATGCGTTAAACAAAAAAGGACTTGTAACCGATTTGAAAAGCAAAAGCGTTCTCGGCGAAATCAAAAGCGTTCAGTCACAGCCTATGAAAACTCAGTCTGTCACATCGGACGGACGTATGGTCTTTGCGGAGGTGCCGGAGCGGTATACCGTTTTGGTTGAGGTTGAAGGCGAAGGAAAGGAATCGGATAGCAGCTATTTCGTGGGGAATGACGTTGAACTGTCGGTCGGTTCAACCATGTCCATGACAACAAAATACGCAAATTCATCAGGCAAGGTAAAAAGTATAGAAAAGGCTGAATAATGTTAAAAGGGGCTTTACGCTATGCGTAAAGTCCTTTTTGACCGGATTTGTGTGTGGGATTAATACGTGTCACCGTCTGTTTGCGGATTCTGCTCGTTTCTTTTCTTAAGCTTGCATATCAGAACGGTGACGTTTATCTCCCCTCCGATAAGAAAAATTATCATGCAGAAATATACCCACAGCATCATAAGTACAATAGCCGTAAGGCTTCCGTACAGATATGAATAGTTGGCAAAATTTTCAATGTAAAAGGAAAAAAGTACAGAGAAAATCATCCAGACGGAGGTTGTAAAAACCGCTCCCGGGATATGCCTTTTAAGCTGGATTTTTCTGCCGGAAAACGCCATGTAAATAAGGGCAAACAGAAATGTAAGTACGGCAAAAGTCAGCAGCCATTTTGACCATGAGGTTTTATCAAAAATCCAGCACAAAATTCCCGATTTCAGCTCTAAAAAGGAAATTATGGAATTGCCGAAAACGAACAGCGCCAGAAATACAATCATTACAAGAATAAAGGAAAATGTGTAAAAGAAGCTGGCAAGAATATCTAATATAAACACGGAGCGCGTAGGAGTGTGGTAAACGTTTCGTGTTCCGCGCTCAATTGCGGCAATTCCGCGGGAAGCGGACCAGACAGAAGATACTGCGGTAATGGATATTACCGAGCCGGACGCCTTGTAAAAAATCTCATTTATTATGGCTGTAACGGAGGACTTAATAACCTCCGGCATCAATGGAATAACCATCTTTAGAATATCATTTTCACTTACAGGCAGAATATATTGTGCCAAGGACAGCAAAAGCATTATAAACGGAATAGACGATATTATGATGTAGAAGGACGCTTGTGCGGAGTATACAAAAATATTGTCATGGCTTATAATTTGGGCGATATTATATATCTTTTTATGCAAATTCATAATCAGACTCCCGATTTTTTATTATCATATTCATTTAGCGTCTGCTTTATGTATATGTTTTTTATCATGAACAGGTCCTGAAATTTCCGAAATGTATTATAGCACAAAAAAAAATCAATGTCAAATTCAATATAGTTAAAAAAAACTTAAAATCTACTTGTACTTTTTTTATATTTGTTGTATAATAAAATAGTATACTTATGAATTGTGGTGATAAACTTGTTTAATATTGTACTGGTGGAGCCTGAAATTCCGCAGAATACGGGCAATATTGCACGTACCTGCGCAGCTACGGGCTGCAGGCTTCATATTGTTAAGCCTATGGGATTTACAGTCGACGATAAAAAGCTGAAGCGTGCCGGATTGGATTATTGGCACCTTTTGGGTATTCGGTATTATGACAGCCTTGGTCAATTTTTTGCGGCAAACCAAGGAGGACGCTTTTTCTATTCAACAACAAAGGGCGTTAATACATATTCCGAGGTGGAGTACCGTGACGGCGACTTTATTCTTTTCGGTAAGGAAACAAAGGGTTTGCCGGAACAGCTTTTGTATGACAACAAGGAATGGTGTATACGCATCCCTATGATTAGCGAGGCAAGGAGTCTGAATTTATCCAATTCCGTGGCGATAGTGGCATATGAGGCGCTGCGGCAGACAGGATTTGAACAGCTGAAAAGGATGGGACAGCTGACACAGTTTGAATGGTAAGGAGAGAAAATTATGAGTAAGGTTAAAATTTTTGTAGACACAAGCGCAGATATTTCTGCTGATGCGGCAAAGAAATACGATATTGATGTGATTAATTTCCTTTGCGTATTCGGCGATAAAAGCTATGTTGCGGGAGAAGAGCTTTCAAACAGCGAGTTTTATGAAAAGCTGCTGTCTTCGGATAAGCTTCCTACAACCTCACAGACACCGCCTGCCGTCATGCACGATAAGCTGTCGGAAGCGGCAAAGGAATATGACAGCGTGGTATATTTGACAATTTCCTCAAAAGCCAGCGGTCAGTACAATAATGCGCGCATGAATGCGGAGATGGTTATGGAGGAAAATCCGGAGGCGGATATTAGAATCATTGACAGCATGTCCTTTTCGGTGTATATAAGCGAGACCGCAATTTATCTGCGGAAGCTTTTAAACAGTGGGGTGGAGCTGGATGAGGCGATAGAGAAAGCGAAGACGATTTTAGACGCATATGAGGTATATATACTTGTTGACTCACTGAAATTTCTGGAAAAGGGCGGACGTATAACCAAAACCGCTGCAATTGTCGGCGGTTTGCTTGACATAAAACCGGTTTTGAGCGTTAAAAACGGACTTATTGAACCGGTTGAAAAGCTGAGAGGTAAGAAAAAAGTGTTTAATAAGCTTGCTGACCTTATAAAGGAAAATCCTGAATTTGACGATGAGAAAAAGGAATTTCTTGTTATAGATTCCAACGCAGAATACGGAGATAAAATGATTGAAATTCTTAAAGATGAGTTCTGAATAGACGAAATCAAGCGCCGGTATGAGTTTGGTCCGACGGTTGGCACTCATATCGGTAACGGGGCGCTTGCGGTATTGTTCAGAAAGAAGGGTTATGATTTATGAAATATATTGTAGTTCTCGGCGACGGAATGGCAGACTACGGCGTTGACGAATTTGGGGGAAAGACCGTTTTAGACGTTGCTGATAAGCCCAATATGGATTACATGTCGGCACACGGCGAGCTGGGACTTGTCAAAACGGTGCTGGACGGAATGAAGCCGGGCAGCGATGTGGCAAACCTGTCTGTCATGGGATATGACACAAGAAAATGCTATTCGGGAAGATCTCCTCTCGAGGCGGCAAGTATTGGCGTTAAGCTGCGTGATAACGACGTAACCTTTCGTACAAATCTTGTAACTCTTTCGGATGACGAGCCGTATGAAAATAAGACAATGGTGGATTATTCCGCCGGAGAAATATCCACCGAAGAGGCAGCGCAGCTTATTGATGCGGTGGAAAAGGAACTTCATACCGACATGCTGCATTTTTACAGCGGTGTCAGCTATCGGCATCTGCTGGTGTGGGAAGGAGGAAGTCTGAAGGTTCAGCTTACTCCACCGCACGATATTTCCGATAAAAGGATTACCGATTATCTCCCGAAGGGAGAAAATGCCGAAAGGCTTTTGGAGCTGATGAAAAAATCAGAGGAAATACTTAAAAATCATCCGGTAAATACAAAGAGAATTGCCGAGGGCAAAAACCCGGCTACCTCAATATGGATATGGGGAGAGGGTTCAAAGCCTCAACTTGAAAATTTTGAAGAGAAGTACGGACTTAAAGCGAGCGTAATTTCGGCGGTAGACCTGATAAAGGGAATTGCGATATGCGCCGGCATGAAATCAATTGACGTGGAAGGAGCAACCGGCAACTGGGATACCAATTTTGACGGTAAGGCTCAGGCTGCTTTTGACGCCCTTACAAAGGACGGCGCTGATTTGGTTTATATCCACATGGAGGCACCCGACGAGTGTGGACATCAGGGTAATGCCGACAAGAAAAAGCTTTCGGTTGAGCTGATTGACCAAAAGGTGGTAGGCTTTTTACGCAATAGATTAAAAAAAGAACAAATTGAATATAAAATGCTGATTTTGCCGGATCA
>JAQXUJ010000127.1 GCA_029219925.1 Clostridiales bacterium
ATGCCGATTACCTCCGCTCCGGCTTCACGGAGCGCATCAACCACCTCAATAACGCTGCCGCCGGTGGAAATAAGGTCTTCAACAACAACCGTTTTCTGTCCCTTTTCCAGTTTTCCCTCGATACGGTTCTGTCTTCCGTGATCCTTCGCACCGGAACGCACATATCCCATAGGCAGTCCCATAATATGAGCGGTTATTGCCGCATGAGCGATACCTGCGGTTGATGTGCCCATCAAAATTTCCGCGTCGGGATAATTTTCCCTGATTATCCGGGCAAGTCCTTCTTCCACATGGGTGCGAACCTCAGGCGCAGACAGCGTAAGCCGGTTATCACAGTAAACCGGGCTTTTTATTCCGCTCGCCCATGTAAACGGTTCTTCGGGCCGGAAAAATACCGCCTTAACCGAAAGCAAATCCTTAGCAATCACATTTTTTATATCCGTCATTTTAAACCGTCCTTTCTCAATCCACAAATTCCCTGACGCATCTTCTGTATGCCTCTACGGGATTTTCCGCCGCTGTGATTGGGCGTCCCACCACGATATAATCCGAGCCGATTTTCTTTGCCTCCTCAGGGGTCATTACCCTTTTCTGGTCACCGTGGTCGCTGTCGGCAAAACGCACTCCCGGCGTTACCGTCAGGAAATCCCTGCCGCATGACGTATGCACCTTTTCAGCCTCCAGCGGCGAACAAACAACTCCGTCAAGACCGGCAGCCTTCGCCGTTTTTGCATAATGAATAACTACACGGTCAATAGGCTCGTTAATGAGCAAATCCCTTTCCATTGCCGTCTGGTCGGTAGAGGTCAGCTGAGTTACCGCTATCAGAATTGGACGGGTAGGTCCCTCCGAAAGTCCCTCCACAGCCGCCTCCATCATGGCGGATGTTCCCGCCGCATGCAGATTGCACATATCCACGTCAAGGCGTGACAGCACACGCATTGCCTTTTTGACCGTGTTCGGAATGTCATGAAGCTTTAAGTCCAGAAAAATTTTGTGTCCTCTGTTTTTTATCTCCCGCACAATTTCCGGTCCCTCCGCATAGTACAGCTCCATCCCGATTTTAACAAAGGGCTTTTCCTCACGGAATTTGTCCAGAAAATCAAAAACCTCTTTTTTGCCCGCAAAATCACAGGCAACAATTACGTCCTTTCCCACTACCTTGCACCTCCGATGATTTCTTTCAAAGTATTTATCTTATATTTATCCATAACCCCCGGCAGTTCCCGGATTATGTCGCGGCATGCAAAGGGATTAACCAGATTTGCCGCACCGACCTGAACTGCCGTTGCGCCCGCTAACATCATTTCAATTACGTCCTCCGCAGAAGAAACGCCGCCCATGCCTATAACCGGTATTTTAACCGCCTCCGACACCTGATACACCATGCGCAGCGCCACCGGGAATATGGCACTTCCTGAAAATCCGCCCGTTTTATTTGCCAGCACCGGCTTTTTTGTTTTTAAATCTATCCTCATTCCAAGCAGAGTATTAATAAGGCTTATTCCATCGGCGCCGGCATCCTCGCAGGCCTTCGCCACCGATACAATATCGGTGACATTGGGCGAAAGCTTTATTATAACCGGCTTATTAACCGCTTTCTTTACTGCCGACGTCACCTCGGCGGCCGCCTCAGGACTTGTGCCGAAGCTCATTCCGCCGCCATGCACATTGGGACAGCTTACGTTTACCTCAAGCCAGCCTACCTGCTCCTCCTCGTCAAGCCGACGGCAGGTATAAACATATTCGTCCAAGGCAAAGCCGCTGACATTTGCCATGACCTTTTTTGAGAAACACTTTTTAAGCTTAGGCAGTTCCTCGGAAATAACCTTGTCCACGCCCGGATTTTGCAGTCCAACCGCATTCAGCATGCCGCCCGGCGTTTCAGCAATGCGCGGTGTGGGATTTCCGAACCGTGGCTCTTTTGTCGTGCCCTTAAAGGAGAATGTTCCGAGAATGTTTATATCGTAAAGCTCCGCAAACTCATATCCGTAGCCAAAAGTGCCGCTTGCCGGAATAATCGGATTTTCAAGCTCTGTTCCGCACAGATTTACCTTCAGTCTTCCCATAAGATTTCCTCCCTTTCCATTACGGGTCCTTCCCTGCAAATACGCTTATTCCCCGTAAGAGTTTTACAGGAGCAGCCCATACATGCGCCGAAGCCGCAGCCCATGCGTTCCTCAAAGCTGAACTGACCGCTTGTTGCGGCAATTTTATCTATTGCGCGAAACATTGGTTCGGGACCGCAGGCATAAAAATATGTACTGTCAATTTTCTTCATCACATCGGTAACAAACCCCTTTTCACCCCAAGAACCATCAGCTGTAGCCACATGCACCTCTGCGCCCAGCGACTTAAATTCCTCCTCGAAAAAAACGTCGTTCCTGCTGTTAAATCCGAGAATAACGGTAACTCTTTTCCCTTGCTCAACCAAACGTCTGCACAGATTGTATAACGGCGGAACACCTACTCCGCCGCCAATCAGAAGAGGTCTTTCTCCGCTCTTTGACATGTCGTATCCGTTGCCCAGACCAACCAACAGGTCAAGACATAACCCCGGGTTTAATCCGCTCATTTTCTCCGTACCGCCGCCCACCGTCTTATATATAAGTGTAAGTGTTTTTTCATCGTAATCACATACCGATATGGGGCGGCGAAGAAAAAATCCCGAAAGCTTTATATTCACAAACTGTCCCGGCGCAGTTATTGCAGAGGTGTCGCCGTTAAGTATCATCTTATATACTCCCTCCGCAATTTTGTTATTGCTTACTACCGTAAAAATTGCCTGCTTCACTTAATTTTCTCCTTCCTTCATTCCGCTCCGTCATATTTCCATACAACGGCGCCGTTATGCACCGTCAGCACGCACCGTGCAAAAACCTTCCGTCCCTCAAACGGCGTTGCTCTGCCTTTAGACATGAATTTCTCCGGATTAATGGCATACGGTTCAGAAATATCAAATACCGCAAAATCCTCTCCGCCGTCTATTCCGAACCGTTCCCGAGGATTATAGCACATAAGCTCAATAAGTCTGTCCGATGTAATTATTCCCGTCATGACCAATTCCGTATAAAGTACGGGAAATGCCGTTTCCAGACCCACAACTCCCATCAGACTTTTTTCAAGCCCCCGGGATTTTTCATCGGCGCTGTGGGGCGCATGGTCGGTTGCAATCATGTCAACAGTGCCGTCCTTTATTCCCTCCAAAAGTGCCTCCCTGTCAGATTTTGCCCGCAGAGGAGGATTCATTTTAAACCGTCCGTCCTCCTGCAAATCTTCATCGCACAAAATCAGATAATGCGGTGCGGTTTCACAGGTTATGTTCACGCCCTCCGATTTCGCCCTCCTAATCAACTCCACGCTCTCCTTCGCGGAAATGTGGCACACATGGTATGCGCACCCTGTCCTTTTCGCCAGCTCAATATCCCTGGCAATCTGAATATATTCGCTTTCCGACGAAATACCCCTGTGCCCGTGCGTTTTAGCATATGCGCCGTCATGAATATATCCACCCTTTAGGAGTGAGTTGTCCTCGCAGTGTGCGGCGATAATCTTCCCTAAGGATTTTGCCCTTTCCATTGCCGCCTTCATTACATCTGCGCTTTGTATGCCTCTGCCGTCGTCTGAGAAGGCGCATACGCTGTCTGCCAGCTCCTCCATAGCGGAAAGTTTTTCACCCCTTTCCCCTTCGGTCACGGCACCGTACGGAACTACCTTTATACATGCACTCCCTTTTACGGCGTCCAGCTGAACGTCAAGGCTCTGCTTGCAATCGGGAACGGGATTTACATTCGGCATTGTGCATACAGCGGTATATCCCCCGTGTGCCGCCGCCCTGCTGCCTGTGGCAATTGTTTCTTTATACAAATATCCCGGTTCTCTGAAATGCACATGCACATCACAAAGACCGGGAACAATAATACATTTATCGGTGAGAACGTCTGACAAACCGCTTTTGCGCAAAAAATCCGCCGCGGTCTTTTCAATTGATTTTCTTCTGATTTTCGTCTGTCCGTTCATTCTCTTCTCCTTTTCGGCACAAAAAAATCCTGCCCATCGGCAAGACTCAAATTAACGCATATCAAAAGCAAAGCGCTCCGATACAATATCCGCTGTTATCCATCTTGCCGGCATCTCTGTACCAGCTTAAAGCTGTATTTTTTATTAGTATACCAAAATTTCCGCCTTATGTCAAGATGAAAGATAATTTTTTTGAGAACAAAGCGAAAAAAAATTGAGGTGTTATAATAAAACACAAAAAGCGTCTTACAAAAAACTCATAAGACGCTTTCATACGTTTCATCATGGCAAACACAAAATCTGTCAGCCCAGTCTTGCCTCGATAATTGAAGCGAGGTACTGTGCCTTTTGGGTAATGATGTCAAGATTTTCTCCCTCAATCATAACGCGCACACAAGGCTCTGTGCCTGACGCACGAACAAGAACTCTGCCCTTTCCGTCAAACTCTTCCTCAAGATGCTTGATTTCATCAATGATTACGCTGTCCTTGTCAAAATTCTTTTTCTTGCTGTTGGAAACCTTCGCATTGATAATACATTGCGGCATGGTTTCGTAAATAGACGCAAGCTCGGACATTTTCTTTCCGGAAAGCTTAAGAATTTTCAGTACGTTCAGAGCGGAAACCAGCCCGTCGCCGGTGGTGTTATGGTTAAGGAAAATAATATGTCCTGACGCTTCGCCGCCCAGATTATATCCCGATTTAAGCATTTCTTCCAGAACATATCTGTCGCCTACTGCGGTCTGAACGGTGTTTATTCCAAGCTCCTTCGCCTTCAGAATCAGTCCGAGATTGGACATAACCGTTATAACAAGCGTGTTCTTGCGCAGCATGCCCAGGTCCTTCAGATAATTAGCGCAAATAAGCATGATTTTGTCGCCGTCTATAACATTTCCCATCTCGTCAACCACCATCAGACGGTCGGCATCGCCGTCAAAGGCAAGACCTATATCCACTCCCACGCTTTTAACATAATTGCAAATATCACTCATATGTGTGGAGCCGCAGTTAAGATTGATATTTGTACCGTTCGGGTGATTGTGAATAACGAAGGGTTCTCCTCCCAGCGCCGCAATAACCTTCGCTGCGGTTTTGCAGCTTGCGCCATTTGCGCAGTCCACCGCAACACGCATTCCCTGAAGTTCGCAGTCAACAACTCCCTTGACAAATTCGATGTAATCGGAAACCGCTGTTTCCGAATGCTGAACCGTGCCCACATCATCGCCGGTAGGCAGGTCTATTTCCTCGCTGTTATCCAGGATTATAGCCTCAATCCGCTCTTCTATTGCATCACTGAGCTTGTAGCCGTTGGCGTTGAAAATCTTAATGCCGTTGTACTCGGCGGAGTTGTGCGAAGCGGAAATCATAATTCCCGCCTCTGCGTCATATTTTCTGGTCAGATACGCCACCGCCGGAGTCGGTATGATTCCGAGGGTCACCACCTTTGCACCCACCGAACACAGTCCGGCGGCAAGGGCGGATTCCAGCATATCGCAGGAAATACGTGTATCCTTTCCTATCAGAATTTTTGGTTTTCTGTGACATTCCTCTGTCAGAACATATGCGGCCGCCTGACCTATTTTAAAGGCAAGCTCGCACGTAAGCTCCTGATTTGCAACGCCCCTGGCGCCGTCTGTACCGAATAATCTTCCCATGATAATTTACCTTAGCCTTTCTGCCCGTATACATCTGCACGGGCGAATTATAAATATTATTTACTCGACCGTAACCGATTTCGCAAGATTCCGCGGCTTATCAACGTCATAACCCTTGGCTGTACATACATAATATGCCAGAAGCTGCAGCGGAATTATTGCCGGCAGGGGCGCCAGCAGGGGATCAATCTGCGGCAGCTCAATAACCTCGCTGTATGCCGAGGTGTCGGAAAGGCAAGAGGTAAATCCGACGGTAACAGCTCCACGCGCGGTAACCTCCTTGACGTTGCTGTTCAGCTTGTTGCTTATTTCCGGGTCGGTGCATATGGAAATAACCACCGTTCCGTCCTCAATCAATGCAATGGGGCCGTGTTTCAGCTCACCGCTGGCATATGCGTCCGAGTGTATATATGAAATTTCCTTCAGCTTCAGCGAAGCCTCAAGAGCAATAAAATAGTCAAGACCTCTTCCAAGGAAATAAATGTCATGCTCCTTTGCGATTTTTTCAGCCAAAGCTTTAACCTCAGCGTCCCTTGTTAAGGCTTTTTCAATAACCGCATCCATACCGAGAAGCTGATTTTTTATATCGTCCAGCTTATTTTCACTGACCGTGCCGCGCTTTTCGGCAAGGCTGACGGCAAAAAGATAGAATGCGGCAAGCTGAGTAGTATATGCTTTCGTCGAAGCAACTGCAATTTCCGGTCCGGCATAGGTATAAAATACATAGTCTGCCTCCCGGGCAACCGATGAGCCTACCACATTTGTGATTGCATAAACGGTGTTTCCCAGCTTTTTTGCCATCCGCAAAACAGCAAGGGTGTCCGCCGTTTCGCCCGATTGACTTACCACCAATACCGCCGTACTGTCATTGATGAGCGGCTCGCCGTAGCGGAACTCCGATGCAAGGCAAACCTCGCACGGAAGCTTTGCCAGCTTTTCAATCGCCTTTTTTCCCACCAAGCCCGCATGATACGCCGTTCCGCAGGCAACAATATAGAGCTTTTGTATCTTATCGGAAAATTCAATATTATCAAGGGTAAGACCGAGATTTTTGTCCAGTCTGCCCCGCAGTGTGTTGCGTATGGCCTGAGGCTGCTCATGAATTTCCTTCATCATGAAGTGGTCGTACCCATCCTTTTGGGACGCCTGCGCCGAAAATTCAACCTTGTAAATTTCCTTTTTGATGGGATTTGCGTCAATATCGCATACAAAAACGTTGTCCTTAGTAAGTGTGACAAATTCTCCGTCATTTAAAAGATACACATCTCTGGTTTCCGACAAAATCGCAGGAATATCCGACGCAATAAAATTTCCGTTGTCCGTAAGACCGACAATAAGCGGACTGTCCTTGCGCACTGCCACAAGCTTATCCGGCTCAGCCGACGCGATTACTCCGATTGCATAGCTTCCGTCAAGCTTTTCGGCGGTTTTGCGTACAGCGGAAAGAAGGTCGCCGTCATAATAGTAATCAATAAGAAGAGGAATAACCTCTGTGTCGGTTTCCGATTTAAAGGTATATCCGTTTTCCCGCAAAAAATCCTTCAAAGCCTCATGATTTTCGATAATTCCGTTGTGCACAACGGCGATAGAGCCGTCGGAATTGGTGTGAGGATGAGAGTTTTTAACTGACGGCACACCGTGGGTCGCCCAGCGGGTGTGACCGATACCGAGCTTTCCGGATACAGGATTTTTATCAATAAGCTCTCTGAGTCCGGAAAGTCTGCCCTTCTCCTTTTTTACATTTATTTTTTCGCCGTCAAACACGGCAATTCCTGCCGAATCGTAACCGCGGTATTCAAGACTTTCCAGTCCGTTTATAAGCAGGTCGACAGCGTTCTTTGAACCGATATATCCAACTATTCCACACATAAACATTCTCCTTGTATTAAAAAAATTAACGAAAATAACAGGCAGGAGAAAATAGAAGCCTTAAAATCCGTTCTGCTTCCATTATCCTGTCAGTATTTAAGTGAGTATTCATTGCATGGGCGTTTGTTTACGGATTACTCCGATGATTTGTGCCGATGCTGTCGACATGACTGCCGTAGGGTATCCGCCGATAATTTCGATAGCCCTAACCTCGTCAACCGCTGCCGTCCTTCGGTTCTGGCGCTTTTGTTAATAAATACTGTCCGACTGATTAGTTTGTGATGGCATAACAGTACAATATTATTATACATATTTTTTCAGCCATTGTCAATTATAAGCTTAATATTTGTGAGATTTTTACCGCAAAAAGTTAGTGTGGAGCGATAAAAATCTGATAAATCAACAATAAGGGACAATTAATTTCAAAAAAAATATTGACAAACAGCAATATATATGATAGAATAGTTAGGCAGTTAATTTTAGGGGTGTAGCTCAGTTGGTAGAGCATTGGTCTCCAAAACCAAGTGCCCAAGGTTCGAGTCCTTGTACCCCTGCCATTAGAAATTGTCCTCAAACTTAGCCATAATGCGGGTTTGGGGGCTTTTTAATTCATTTTTTAGTCTTGCCAATTTACTGCATTTTTGGGCATTTTACAAGATTATATGCGGTCAAAATGTTGTCAAACTGTTGTCAAAATAAAAGTGCATATGATACAATCAATCGGCAAAACCCTTGCACTTTCATTTTTATGGGAGCTGTAAAAATGTAGAAATATAAAAGCAAACAAATAGGTCTTACAGATTTCAATACGCCTGTTGGAATGAAACTCAATTCTGATAATCGTTGGGTTAAAAAAGCTGAATTAATTCC
>JAQXUJ010000128.1 GCA_029219925.1 Clostridiales bacterium
ATTTGGTGTTCTTATCGTCGTTATGTGGCAAACGTGAGTTTTGCACAAACTATTTAAAACGGATGAATACAAACTGCCGTATCATACTCGAATATTCAGCATTATTGCAGAAAACACAAGCAAGAGTATGCCTAATATAGGGTCGTCGATGTTCGTTATAATAATAGGATTATTATTAGGTTCGATTCTCGGATATGCGGCAGCAATCGGTGCAACGATATCACCGAGATTTGGCAAAGGCGGGCTTACGTTTATTTCGGCATTCAACGCAATACCAATCGTTGCTATGGCACCGGTTATTATGAACTGGACAAAGGACATAAGCTCGGATGCCTCGGTCAGAAGTACCGTCGCAAAGATAATCGTTGTAACACTTATGTGTATGGCATCAATGAGTATTAACGCATACCGAGGTCTTACCGAACTGAAACCGTTTTCGCTGGATCTTATGAAATCGTATGCGGCGGATAACAAAACTGTATTTTTGAAGCTGAGGCTGCCAAACAGTATTCCGTATATATTCACAGCTTTGAAAGTAAGCGTTCCGTCAAGTGTAATAACGGCGCTTGTAAGCGAATATTTCGCCGAATACCGTGCCGGAGTCGGACGGCAAATCCGTGAAAATATTCTAATTGCACAGTATTCAACGGCGTGGGCATATATTGCGATTGCGTGTATCATAGGAATTTCACTGTTTGTATTGCTTTTAGCAATAGAGGGTATATATTTAAAGAAAAGAAGTTCATAATTGCTTTTCTTTAATTTATATAAATGTATACATAATAGAAAGAAGGAATTAAAATGAAGACGAAAAAATTATTAGGAATGTTAACAGCAACTGCATTGATTATTTCAATGTTCAGCGGCTGCGGAGGTCAGGAAAAGACATCAAGCACAGATGCACCAAAAGCAGAAATGACGGATGAGGAGCGTATTACATCAGCTGCTGATGAGGGCAAGGTCGGAAACTGGGGACTCGGAAACGAGTATGAAATACAGGCGCTGCTGACAAAATACGGAAAGAGCACTGATTATTTGGTACAGTCATTTGATATGGATGGATTTGACGATGACTCAATTACGCTTGCTTCTGCCATGACATATAACGAGCTTGGATTGGTAGTCAACGATTATGAAGGCGGATACGGTTACGGCGACACAGTTGGAACAATAGATATGAATGATCAGGGTGTTGCAATGCTGGAAGATAATATCTTTTGTACCAAAGAATTTGCAAAACAGAATCCAAACACCGTAAAAGCGTTCTTGGCGGCATCGCTCAAAGGCTGGGAATACGCTTGTGAGCATACTGACGAGGCGGCGCAGATTGTTTTTGAAGCAGGATCATCCGTATCGACAGATCATCAGAAGTATATGGCAAAAGAGGTTTCAAAGTTGATAAAGACAGACACAAAAGGTAACGCTGTTTCTGATTACGGTAAAATGGACGAAGAAGCAATGCAGCAGACGCTTGACCTTGCTAAGAAATACATTAAGTTAGATGATTCGACAGCAGCGGAAAAACTCCAATCTCTCACGTTAGATGATATTCGTGATACTTCATATGTCGAAGCGGCAAAAAATGGGGATTTCCAAGCTCCTGAAAAGAAGGATATTTCTATCCAGCTAAAGTGGTTGCCGCAGGCACAGTTTATGGGATATTTTGTAGCAAAAGCAAAAGGCTATTATGACGAGGTTGGCTTAAACGTTGATATTATTTCGGGCGGCGGCGACATTGGTGAAACAACGGCGGTAAACAACGGTACGGTTGATTTTGGTGTAACATGGGTATCAAACCTAATTTCCGCTAACTCCGGCGGTATGGATTTGCTTGAAATAGCGCAGATTTATCAGAGGTCGGGACTTGTACTTGTTTACAAAAAGTAAGGAGGACGCTCTATGGATTTACTTATAAAAAACGGAACGGTTGTAAACGGTTCGGAAAGCTATAAAGCTGATATTGCCGTTGAAAACGGAAAAATAATACAAATAGGAAACGATATTGCACCGACTGATAATGCAAAGATTGTCGATGCTGCCGGGAAGTTTGTTCTTCCCGGCGCAATCGACGCACACACCCACCTTGCAATGCCGTTCGGCGGCACGATTTCATCTGATGATTATTTTGCAGGGACAAGAGCGGCAGCCTGCGGCGGTACAACAACAGTGTTTGACTTTGTTCTCCAGGATTTCGGCGAAACAATGGTAGACGCAGTAAAACGCCGCGATGCGATGTGCGCACCGGTGGCGGCAGTGGATTATTCGTATCATGTTGCAGTAAAAGATGTAAGCGGTGATTTGCTTGATTCGATTGAAGAGGCGGTCAAGTTCGGTGTTCCGTCATTTAAGGTGTTTATGGTGTATGATTTTGGCGTTACCGACGGAGTTTTCTACAAGGTTTTGAAAAAAGCAAAGGAATGCGGTGCGCTTATCGGCGTTCACGCAGAAAACAACGAAATGGTAAATACCCTTACCGCACAATATTTGAGCGAGGGCAAAACAAGCGCATGGTATCACTATATGTCCCGTCCCGAATTTGTTGAGGCAGAAGCGGACATAAGAGCAATTCAGTGGGCGAAAGCACTTGATGCACCGCTGTATATCGTACATCTTGCAAACAAAGATGGTGTAAAAGCGGTAACCGAAGCAAAGGATGAGGGATATAAAATCTATGCAGAAACCTGTCCGCAGTATCTTGAATTTACTTGCGATGTGTATAAGCGTGAGGACGGCAGAAACTTTGTCTGCTCACCTCCGATGAAAGGCGAAGAAAGCCGACAGGCTCTCTGGGAGGCAATCAAGCGCGGCGATATTGATACAATTGCCACAGACCATTGCCCGTTTCAATCCTATGAAAAGAATTGGGGTAAAGATGATTTTACCAAGATTCCGAACGGATGTGCCGGTATAGAAAATATGTATCCATATATGTTATCGGCAGCAACGGAAGGCAAGATTACTTACGAAAAGGCTGTTAAAGTATGCTCTGAAAATCCGGCAAAAATCTTTGGTTGCCGAGATAAAGGAAGTATTGCAATCGGAAAAGATGCCGATATTGTAATTTATGATCCTAAAGCAGAATTTACGATTACAAATGATAAAATGCATTCCGATTGCGACCACACTATCTGGGAAGGAATAAAGCTTAAGGGCTATCCTGAACAGACCTATTCACGAGGAAGACTTGTATATGACAAGGGCGAGTTTGTAGGGAATGCCGGATGGGGCAAATTTGTTAAATGTAAATTATAAAACTAAATAACGCAATCAGAAAAGAGTTGATTATAAATGAATATTCGAGATGAATCCGCAAGATGCCTTTTGTGCGCAAATGCAAAATGCACCAATGTATGTCCGCAACAGTTTGACCCCGCAAGAATGATACGGGCAGTAAGGTTCGACAATGCGGAATGTGCAGCAAAATATATAAATTGCAATATTTGCGCCGAATGTGACGGAAAATGCGAGAGTGCATGCATGCACCCCGATTTTCCAATACGAATCCGCAAGATTGCGGAAGCTCTTCCTGATTGTGAATATACGGATGAACCAAGCCTTGAGATTGATTTTATGGGAGTTAAGTGCGAAAATCCGTTTTTCTTGTCATCATCAATCGTTGCCGGGAATTATGAAATGTGTGCTAACGCATTTAGGATGGGCTGGGCAGGAGCGGTTTTCAAGACCATCGGATTTATAAAGCCGGATGAAACCTCGCCAAGGTTTGACGCAGTAAGAAAAGAAGGAACACCGTTTGTCGGATTTAAAAATCTTGAGCAGATTTCAGATCATAGTTTGGAAGAAAACCTTTCGGATTTACGGCGTTTAAAAACAGATTTTCCGAACAAAGTTATCGTCGCATCGATTATGGGCGAAACAGATGATGAATGGACTTCTCTTGCAAAGCTTGTCACAGATGCCGGGGCAGATATTATTGAGTGCAACTTCAGTTGCCCGCAAATGGTCGGCGAGGGGCTTGGTTCTGATGTAGGACAAAATCCCGAATTGGTTAGGCATTATACGGAATGTGTCAAAAAGGGTGCGTCTATCCCCGTGATTGCAAAAATGACTCCTAATATCGGAAATATGGAAGTGCCGGCGATAGCTGCTGTCAATGGGGGTGCCGATGGCATTGCGGCAATTAATACAATAAAATGTATTACGGGATTTGACCTTGAAAATATGGAGCCGCACAATGCAGTAAGCGAAAAAACCTCAGTTTCAGGATATTCGGGAAAGGCGGTAAAACCGATAGCGTTAAGGTTTATTTGCGATATGGCAAAATGCGACAAACTGAAAGGTGTGCCATTGAGCGGTATAGGCGGAATCGAAACATGGCACGATGCGGCGGAATTTATAGTATTAGGGTGTGAAAATGTTCAAGTTACCACTGCTGTTATGCAATACGGCTACAGAATCATTGATGATTTGATTTCGGGACTTAAGGCATATATGAAAAGAAAAGGGATATCCCGTTTAGAGGATTTGGTCGGCATCGGACTTAACTCTGTAACAGAACCGGATAAGCTTGACCGAACCACCGTTACATATCCTGTGTTTGACAAAAAGCGCTGTATCGGCTGCGGAAGATGCTATCTTTCCTGCCGCGACGGCGGTCATCAGGCAATCAGTATTTCTGATGACGGAAAGCCGGTTTTTGAGGTTGCGAAATGCGTTGGCTGTCATTTGTGTTCGCTTGTATGTCCTATTGGGACAATCGGAAAATCAAAAAGAGTCAAAAAGAAAACGTGATGACGCAAAGGAGGGTTTCTTATGTCAATCATGCTCAAGCAATTATGCAGCGATACTGAAACAAAATATAATTTAAAGCTGATTGCCGGCAAAGATGGCATGACAAATACCGTACGCTGGGTTCATATGGTGGAGGATAGACAGGTTCCTGACTTTCTGCACGGAGGAGAGCTAGTATTTACAACAGGTATCGGTCATGTAGGAAAAGATCCTCTGCTTGAATTTGTTAAACGGTTAAAAAAGCACGGAGCGTCGGGGGTTGTGGTAAATATCGGTCCTTATCTTGCAAGAGTTCCGCAGGAAGTAATAAATTATTGCAACAATGAAAAATTCCCATTGTTCACGCTGCCATGGAGCGTTTATATTATTGACATAACCTATGACTTTTGTCGGCGAATCATCGAGAACGAAAAAATAGAAACCACGGCGGCAGAGGCTTTTAAAAAAATTATACTTGCTCCCGAACAGGGGAAAAAGTATAATTCATTTTTGGAGCAACACGGATTCAGTAAGGTAGTCGAATACCGAGTTTTTACATTGAATTTCTTCAAAGACGGCAAAAATATAACCGAGGACTTTGAACGCAGCAACCATATAAAATTATGGAGTATTCTTGCAAAATCAAAGGATTATCCGTCTGCAATGTTTGTTCTGGAAAACACCATAGTGGTTATCAGACAGGACATAAACCGCAAGTTCGTAAAAAATCTTACCGATACGTTGGATGCTGTTTCCGAACAAAAAGCCATCCCTTATGTGATGGGAATTTCATCGGAGCGGAAAGGCTATAATTCGGTTGCAAAATTGCTCTCAGAGGCAGAGTCTGCAAGAAAAACCGCCGTTTCGGATCACAAACATTTTGAGTTTTATTCCGAAATAGGGGTCAATAAAATTCTCTTTGGTGTTAATGACAAAGCGGTGCTGAAAGAATTTGCGGAAAAGCAGCTTAATGAAATTATCAGCTATGACAAGGAATACAAAACAGATTATGCAAAAATACTTTATGAATATTTGATATGTGACGGTTCTGTTATGGCAGTCGCTGATAATTATGGTTTTCATCGCAACACAGTAAATACAAAAATAAAAAACAT